>JAGHTV010000117.1 GCA_018065165.1 Candidatus Sodaliphilus fimicaballi
TACAACTCGGGGGGAGTATGCTCAAGTGCGCTGAGCACAGCAGCCTCAATCTTAGAGATTGATTTCTCAATGCAGTGGCAGATTTCCTGATATGTTACGGGAACCTCCATAGGCATTGCTGTCATCTGGTTGGGACCGTGAACGATGTAGTCTTCGGGTGGATTGTCAAGTTCGGTAAGTGCGCTACCCACATTAATCTTAATGAGTTCGGCAGTGCGTTCACCCACCTTAACATTGTGTACGCGACGCATGTGCTCGATGATATCCTCGGTGAGGTCATCACCTGCGATGCGAATGCTCTTGTTGCTTACGATACCACCAAGAGAGATGACTGCAATCTCAGTTGTACCACCACCTATATCTACGATCATGTTACCTTCAGGAGCGAGGACATCAAGACCGATACCCAGAGCGGCTGCCATAGGTTCATAAATCATGAACACCTCACGACCACCTGCGTGCTCGCTTGAGTCGCGCACGGCACGTATCTCAACCTCGGTTGAACCTGAAGGGATACATACAACCATACGCAGTGAGGGAGAGAACCAGTGGTTCTTGGCGCTAACCTTCTTGATAAGGCCACGCATCATGAGCTCTGCAGCTGCGAAGTCGCCGATAACGCCATCACTCAAGGGGCGTACGGTGCGAATGCCCTCGTGCACCTTACCGTGCATCTCACGAGCCTTTTCACCTACTGCAATCAGCTTGTTTGTCTTTGTATCAAGTGCAACAACCGAAGGCTCGTCAATGACGATCTTGTTGTTGTGGATGATAATAGTGTTGGCTGTACCTAAGTCAACTGCTATTTCTTGTGTAAATGAGAACAGTCCCATAATTTCCTTTATATAAAGTGTTATATATATTTATCTGTTTTAGTGCTTGAAGTGACGAACGCCTGTCATTACCATTGCCACATTATTTTTGTCGCAATATTCTACACTCTCGCTGTCGCGAACCGAGCCACCAGGTTGGATTACTGCTGTAATGCCTGCCTTGTGAGCTATCTCTACGCAATCGCCAAAGGGGAAGAATGCATCAGACGCCATAACTGCACCTGTAAGGTCGTGCTCAAAGTGGCGAGCCTTATCTATTGCTTGGCACAACGCATCAACGCGTGATGTTTGACCTACACCGCTACCCAGCAGCATCTTGTCCTTGGCAAGTACAATAGCGTTGCTCTTGCTGTGCTTTACAATCTTGTTGGCAAACAGCATATCCTCGATTTGTGCCTGTGTTGCAACGGCAGTTGTAACGGGCTTGAGCTCCTCGGGTGTCTCAACATGTGTGTCGCGTTCTTGAACGAGAGCACCGTTGAGCACGGTGCGAGTTTGCAGTGCAGGACGGTTAACGCCCTTGTTCACGAGAATGATGCGATTCTTCTTTTGCTTCAATATCTCGAGAGCCTCGTCGGTATAGCTGGGAGCAATGCACACCTCGATGAATACCTTGTTCATCTCCTCGGCTGTAGCAGCATCAACTTCCTTGTTTGTTACATGAACACCTCCAAATGCGCTCACGGGGTCGCCTGCAAGGGCAGCCTTGAATGCCTCGGCCAATACAGGACGAGATGCCAGACCACACGCGTTGTTGTGCTTCATGATTACAAATGTGGGCTCGTCAAAGTCCATAATCAGGTTAACTGCAGCATCAATGTCGAGCAGGTTGTTATAAGAAATCTCTTTGCCATGGAGTTGGGTAAACATTGAGTCAAAGTCTCCATAGAAGTAGCCAGCTTGATGGGGATTCTCGCCATAACGAAGTTGCTTGCGCTCGGTAACAGCAAGACGCAGGGCAGTTTTGTCTTCGCCATCAAAGTAGTTGAAGATGTGACTGTCATAACCGCTTGACACCTGGAATGCCTCACGAGCCAGTGTACGACGGTCGGCAAGGGTAGTACCTGCACCCTCATTAGCCTTGAGCATATCGAGCAGCATGCCATATTGGCCCTTTGATGCCACGATGGCAACATCGTTGAAGTTCTTAGCTGCAGCACGAATGAGCGAAATGCCGCCAATATCAATCTTCTCAATGATAGCATCCTCGGCAGCTCCACTTGCTACTGTCTCTTCAAAGGGGTAGAGGTCTACAATCACGAGGTCAATGTCGGGAATCTCGTAAGTAGCAACTTCCTGCTTGTCGGTTTCGTTATCGCGACGGCTCAAGATTCCACCAAACACTTTGGGGTGGAGAGTCTTTACGCGACCGCCTAGGATTGAGGGGTAACCAGTGAGATCTTCCACTAAGTCACATTCGTAACCCAGGCTGGTGATAAACTTTTGGGTACCGCCAGTCGACAGGAATTTCACACCATTATCGTTGAGCATTTTCAGAATTTCCTCAAGACCATCCTTGTAGAAAACTGATACTAAAGCTGTCTTAATTTTCTTATAACCATTCATACTTTCAATC
>JAGHTV010000553.1 GCA_018065165.1 Candidatus Sodaliphilus fimicaballi
TAATTTCTTTTAATTTCTGTTATTTGAAAACTCTGTGGCCTCTGTGTCTATGTGGGAGTAGAAGTTTACATCAGATAGATACCTGCTTCGCGGCATTTCTCGATCTGGTCGGCAGGCCAGATGCTTGCCTGAACCTCGCCGATGTGTGCCTTTTGCAGCAAGAACATGCACAGGCGGCTTTGGCCTATACCGCCACCCATCGACTGTGGCAACTCGTCGGCCAGCAGTGCCTTGTGGAAGGCAAGAGTGGTGCGTTGCATCTCGCCGGCTATCTCCAGCTGACGCAACATAGCAGCCTTATCGACGCGGATACCCATTGATGACAGCTCAAACGGGTACTCCAGTATGCTGTCCCACACGATGATGTCGCCGTTGAGGCCCTTGTAGCCAGCCTCGTTGGGGGTGCTCCAGTCGTCGTAGTCGGGTGAGCGACCGTCGTGTGGCTCACCATTGCTCAACTTGCCGCCAATGCCCACCAGGAATATTGCTCCATACTTGCGTGCCGCCTCGGCCTCGCGTTCGCGTGGCGTGAGGGTGGGGAACTCCTTGAGCAGTTCCTCGGTGTGGATGACCTTGATCTCCTTGGGCAGGCGAGGGGTGATGTGGGGGAATGCCTCATATACCAGTTGCTCAGTCTCGAGCAGGGCTGAGTAAATCTTTTTCACTGTGTCGACGAGGTAGTCTAGAGTACGCTGCTCGGGCAGGATAACCTTCTCCCAGTCCCACTGGTCAACGTAGAGCGAGTGCAGGTTGTCGAGCTCCTCGCTGGTGCGTATCGCGTTCATGTCGGTATACAGACCGTAATCGGGGGCAATGCCATAGGCACCCAGCTTCACGCGTTTCCACTTGGCCAGCGAGTGTACCACCTCGGCGCGAGCTCCACCCATGCAGTCGATGGTAAAGTTTACGGGAGTCTCCACGCCATTGAGATTATCGTTGATACCAGTACCTGAAAGAACGAACAACGGTGCGGTAACGCGACGCAGGTTCAATGCCTGCGACAGCTGACGCTGGAAACAGTCTTTTACCATCTTGATGGCCACCTCGGTGGTCTCGGGAAGCAGACGACGTCTGTAAGATTTGGGAAGTATAAGTGCCATAAGCTTTTAAGTTATATAAATATTGTTTATAAGTAGCAAATTGCTTGATTTTGGTGCAAAGTTATAGCAAAATGTAATGCAATCCAAATATTTTGCAAACAAAATGCCATTTTGATGCGATTTTTTACTTTTCTCTAGCAAAATGCCACACGATTGGGCGAAAAAGTGTAACTTTGCATCGTAATTTAGTAGTGTCTGGTTAATATTGCGAGAAGTGTTCTAACTTGCCTAAACACTACTGGTTACGATACTTCGGTATAACCGGGACTGGGTATAGAACAAAAAAAAGAAAATATTTTTTTTAGTTTATATGGCTCACGCCAAGAAAATGGAGGACTCTGTCCTCAAAATAATGATACTCTATCTGTGAGAAAATTCCATTTTGCTTGCAGAGCAAGCCATTTTCAAAGCGAAGCATAAAAA
>JAGHTV010000007.1 GCA_018065165.1 Candidatus Sodaliphilus fimicaballi
TGCGATGTGGTCGACGAGTGAACCCTCAAATGTGCCTGCGAGTATCTCTTGCTCGTGTTCTACAAATGTGCGGGCACATTCCTGCACCAGCAGTCCCACAGTGGTTGAACGCAGGTAGGCAATCTTCTCGTTGGCATCGTCCACATTGGCCATCACCTCGTGCATGTGGTCGCGACGCTCTTGAGTAAAGAACGACAGCATCAGCGACATTGTCTCTTCTGTGTCAATGATCTTGAGCATGTGACCATCTTCAATGTCCATAATCTGGTAGCAGATATCGTCGGCAGCCTCAACGAGATAAACGAGCGGATGACGGCAGTAGCGTCCCTCGCCCAGCTTTATCATGCCCAGTTCGTTGGCAATGCGCTCAAAGTATTCTTGCTCGGTGGTGAAGAATCCAAACTTGCCCTTCTTGCCAGCTTGCGACGACGAGTAGGGATACTTGACGATTGACGCCAGTGTCGAATAGGTCATCGCAAATCCGCCAGGACGGCGACCCTTGAACTGGTGCACCAGTGTGCGGAAGCTGTTGGCGTTGCCCTCAAAGTGAATGAAGTCGTTCCATTGCTCGGCTGTTAGATGCTCACGCAGCACCATTCCCTTGCCCTCGGTGAAGTATGCTCCTATGGTCTTCTCGCCCGAGTGGCCAAATGGTGGGTTGCCTAGGTCGTGAGCCAAGCAGGCTGCAGCCACTATCTCGCCCAGGTCGCGCAACTTGTCGCACCAGGGCTCGCTGGCATATTTCTCACGCAGTTGCAGTGCAACCTCGCCAGCCAGCGACTTGCCCACGCACGACACCTCAAGACTGTGGGTGAGGCGGTTGTGTACAAAGATGCTTCCTGGCAGTGGAAATACTTGTGTCTTGTTTTGTAGGCGACGGAAGGGCGACGAGAACACAAGGCGGTCATAGTCGCGTTCAAAGTCGCTACGCACGCCTCCCTTGTTGTCGTGATAGTGCTCTAGGCCTAGTCGCTTGTCGCTTATGAGTTGGTTCCAGTTCATCATAGCTGGTTATTGTTTTTTCGCTGAATGTTTCTGTTTAGCTAGTCTTTCATATTCGGGGTTGCCCTCGCGTAGCAGCTTCTCGTAGGCAGCATCGTCGTGTATGATGCGCAATGCTTCCTTCAGGTCGTTGTTGCGGTGGTTGATGATGATAGAGTAAGCACCGGTGTCAGAGTAGATGTCGCGTGCAATGAGGCCCTTAATCATGAGGCGGAGCACTTTCTCGCTGGTGCGATATTTCTCCTCGTCATACTTCACACTGTCCTTCTCGCCCATGGCAACGAAACGCTTCATGTCGTCGTCGCTAAATGTGAATCGTGCGTCAAAGTCGTGAACATCCTTATAGGTCTTGAGCAGTTGCTTGCGGTTCTTGTCCACATAGTCGATGCTGAACTGGTTTACGATGCCTTTAGCAACCAAATCGCGATAGTATGTGCTGTACTCGGTAGTGTCAACGGGGACAAAGATGTCGGGCATGATGCCACCGCCACCATACACGGGACGGGCATGCTTCAGCGTCTTGTATTGCAACGAGTCGTTAAACTGTATGCTGTCAAGGTTGTAGTACTCGCCCTCTCTCATTCGCTCGAGCAGGTCCTCGTCATAGGCCTTCTTGTCGCCCTTCTTGTAGGGTTTCTGGATGCAGCGACCGCTGGGGGTGTAGTATCGAGCCACAGTGAGGCGTATCATCGAACCGTCTTCAAACTTGAATGGGCGTTGTACAAGACCCTTGCCAAAGGTGCGACGACCCACTACTACAGCACGGTCCCAGTCTTGCATTGCACCTGAGAATATCTCAGAAGCCGATGCCGAGTACTGGTTGACGATTACGACCATCTTCAGGTCTTTGTACTTGCCGTTGCCAAAGGATTTAGCCTCGTTGCGGGGCGATTGTGCACCCTCTGTGTATACGATGAGTTGGTTGCGGTCAAGGAACTCGTTGCACATGTCAATGGCAGCATTGAGATAGCCACCGCCATTATCGCTCAAGTCGATGATTACTTGCTTCATGCCTTGCTTGTTGAGCTTGTTGAGCGACTCCATCATCTCGTCATAGGTCTTTGCTCCAAATCGTGAGATGCGTATGTAGCCCGTAACATCGTCGACCATGTAGCATGCGTCAACGCTATACAGGGGGATGTTGTCGCGGGTGATGCGGAAGGTGATGAGTTCCTTGTTGCTACCACGCTTCACTTGCACGGTCACCTTGGTGCCTTTCTTGCCACGCAGGCGTTTCATGATATCGGTGTTCTTCATCTTCACGCCGGCTATGGTGCTGTCGTTCACGGTCACGATGCGGTCACCGGCTAAGATTCCCACGCGTTCGCTGGGGCCACCAGGAATGGTCTGTATCACATACAGCGTGTCTTGCTTCATGTTAAACTGGATGCCTATGCCGCTAAACTCACCTTGCAAGGGCTCCTCCATTTCCTTGGTTTCCTTAGCATCGGTGTAGCTGCTATGTGGATCCAGTTTCTCGAGCATGCCCACTATGGCATTCTCTATCATCTTGTTTTCGTCGACGGTATCAACATAGAAGTTCTGGATGGCATACTCGGCATTGAGCAGTTTCTTGAGCGATTCGGGCATACGCTGTGCAGTGCCGCTTAATGAGAGCACAACCAGCGCAGCAAATATATATACAATCTTTTTCATATTCTTCAAGTGGTTTTAAACTGCAAATTTACACAAAAAATTGCAACTTTCCACGGTTTCCACGGTTTCCATACATTTTTTTTGATGGAGTCCTGCCATAGCAGGGCGGGTACGCAAAAATATGGCAGGAAAAAGTAGACCTCTAGGTCAACGAGACTATACCTCAATGGGGGATTATCTCGCGCGGATCACGCAGATTTTTAATTTGAAAAAATAATTAAATAATGATTTTTCCATGAAATCCGTGAAATCCGTACGGGGATTATGCAAAAAGGAGTATCGGTGAATAGTTACCAGGTCAACGAGAAAAATTAATTGTTACTTGTCCTAATGAAATTTCTGTGTAAATATTCAAAATTAACCTCGTTTTACTATTGTATCAACCAAATAAAACCACTACCTTTGTGCTTTCTTTTAAAAATTTAGACTTATGGGAGGTTTTTTTGGTGTCGTGGCACGAGAAAAATGCGTGAACGATTTGTTCTACGGAGTGGATTACAATTCACACCTGGGTACTCGTCGCGCTGGTATGGTAACCTATGATAATGAGCAGGTTAAGTTCTGCCGCTCTATTCATAATATTGAGCGTTCATATTTCCGTACCAAGTTTGAAGAGGAACTTGAAAAGTTCAAGGGTAAAAGTGGTATTGCAGTAATCAGCGACAACGATCCACAACCCATCATTTTCAATAGTCGTCTAGGTCAGTTTGCTATCGTCACTGTAGCACACATCCTTAACAAGGACGAACTGGCACAAGAACTTCTTGATAAGAATTATCACTTTGCCGAGTTGAGCTCAGGCAAAATCAATCCCACCGAGCTCGTAGCACTTCTCATCACCGAGGGAAAAACGTTTGTCGAGGGTATCAACAATGTGTTTGCCAAGATTAAGGGCTCTTGCTCGATGATGCTCCTAACACCTGATGGCATTATCGCTGCACGCGATCGTCTGGGTCGCACGCCCATCGTCATTGGCAAGCGTGATGGAGCCTATGCAGCATCGAGCGAGTCAACATCGTTCCCCAACCTTGATTATGAAATTGAACACTATGTAGGTCCCGGTGAGATTGTCAAGTTTACCGCCGATGGCTGTGAGCAGCTTCAGGCTCCCGGCGAACAAATGCAGATATGCTCATTCCTGTGGGTATATTACGGTTTCCCCACTTCTTGCTATGAGAACCGCAATGTTGAGGAAGTGCGTTTCAACATAGGTTACGCTATGGGCGAGAAGGACGAGCACGAGGTAGACTGTGCTTGTGGTATCCCCGACTCAGGTACAGGTATGGCTCTAGGTTATGCCGAGGGCAAGAATGTGCCTTATCACCGTGCAATCTCTAAGTACACTCCTACATGGCCTCGCAGTTTCACTCCCAGCGACCAGTCGCGCCGCGACCTCGTTGCCAAGATGAAACTCATCCCTAACAAGTATATGCTCAAGGATAAGCGTGTGGTTTTCTGCGACGACTCTATCGTGCGTGGTACCCAGTTGCGCGACAATACCAAGGTGCTCTATGACTACGGTGCTAAGGAGGTGCACATGCGCATTTCTTGTCCACCGCTGGTATATGGCTGCAAGTACATAGGCTTTACCAACAGCAAGAGCGACATGGAGCTCATCACACGCCGCATCATTGGCGAGTTTGAGGGTGATCCTTCAAAGAATCTCGACAAGTACATCGACCACACTTCTCCCTGCTATGCTCGCATGGTTGAGGAGATTAAGAACCGTTTCGGTCTCACTTCGCTCAAGTTCAACACCATCGATGACCTCGTTAAGGCTATTGGCCTGCCCAAGTGCAAGATTTGTACTTATTGCTTCGACGGCAAGAGCATTGACTGATAATCTAGAGTAAAATACATATTGTATATAAGTCTACGGTCTCAAAATTGATTTGGGGCCGTAGTGCTTTTTTATGGCATTTTTGATTGATATATCATCTTTTATTTCTATATTTGCGAGATAAATATTAAGTTATTGCCTAATATTATTTTCATTAAACTGAAACTCAAATAAAATACTGAAATATTATGAAGAAATCGGTAACACTTATGGCCGTTGTGGCTATGCTTCTCGGCACAGGCTCTGTACAAGCTCAGGGCTTATTCAATCGCATTAAGAACAATGCAATCCAGTCTGTTAAGAATAAGATTGAAAACAAAGTAAATAACGCTGTCGACAATGCTGTTGACAAGGTTATCGACGGTGCTGTTAATGGTGCCACTAATGCTGCCAAGGGCTCGGTAAGCGAGGACGAGGATTACGATCCCGTAGCAAACCCGATGGGAACCCCTTCGGCTAAGCCTCAAGAACCTGAAACTCAAGTGTCTAATGTAAAGAGTGATTTCGTTCCCGGCAGCATAGTTGTCTTTGAGGACAAGGTGAGCGGTGAGCAAGTGGGTGAGTTCCCCAGCAAGTGGGACCTTGAGCGCGGTAATGCCGAGATTGCTATCGTCAATGGCGAGCAGGCTATCGAGTTTGCCAAGGAAGACTCTTGGATTAAGCCCCTCATCAGCAAGAACCCCAAGAACTACTTCGGCGATGAGTTCACAGTGGAGTTTGACCTCATGTACACCGAGGGTCATTTTGAGATTGACTTCATGCATCCCGACGAGGGAAGAGACAGTGAGATATTCACCTTGACTTGGGGTAATAATTATGCATTAAGACTTGACTATGTGCGTGCAAGTTCTGAGAGCAATACAGACAAGGAAGGTGACAGTACCCAAGACCAGAAAACGCAACTCAACGACAAGCGTTGGCATCACTATGCAATCTCATTCAACAAGCGCGTCATCAAGGTTTATGTTGACGGTATCCGTTACATGAATGTGCCTGCTGCTAAGGCTGGTGCCGGATGGATGACATTCTTCTTCCGTGGCGATCAACCTGCCTACATGAAGAATGTGCGCATTGCTCGCGGTGGCGGCGAGGTATATGGCCGCAACGCTACCGATGCAAGCGAGGGCGCAATTGCCAAGGCTATCGCCGAGACTGGCAAGTTTGTTACCAATAATATCCTCTTCGAGACCGGCAAGGCCGACCTGAAGCCTGAGTCAATGGAAGAAATCCAGAAGGTGGCCGACTACATGAAGAAGAACGCAACAGCTCGCTTCCTCGTCGTAGGTCACACCGACAATGTAGGCTCAGCAACAAGCAACCAGACCCTCTCGGAGAAACGTGCTAAGTCGGTAGTAGCAGCCCTTGCAAAGCTCGGCGTTGATGATTTCAACCTCAAGGCCGAAGGCCGTGGAGCATCAGAGCCCATTGCCGACAACAAGACTGCCGAAGGCAAGGCAAAGAACCGTCGCGTTGAGTTTATCGTGAAATAAAGCTCGCAAATAG
>JAGHTV010000258.1 GCA_018065165.1 Candidatus Sodaliphilus fimicaballi
CCACTGGTCAAACAACAAGAGCGACAAGGTTGAGTTCTACCTTGACGAGGTTGCAGAGGAAAACCTCATCGCTTCTATCTTCACAGGTATGGAGCTCCGCGACCAGCTTTATCCCAAGGCAAAGGCTCTCACTAAGACTGTAACTGGTTCTCACCAGGTTCTCGTTAAGTGGGTAGGTGGTAGCACCAACATCACTGACGTTGACTTCGTTAAGGGTAACCTCTGGCTCGAGACTCCCGATCCCGACTATGCTGTAATGACAGTTGTTAACGAGACTCCCAGCGAGAACGCTAAGTGGTACACAATGCGCAACGACGTTCCCGAAGGCGCTACTAAGATTACAAGCCATGCTGCTCTCAACCAGGCTCAGCCCGACGGTGGCGGTAACTACGGTTGGACAAACAGCAAGTCAGTTATCAAGTTCGGTGGCATCGACTTCGAGAACGGTCAGTATAACCGTGCTATCCTTGGTTACGCAACAGGCAACGACGGCTGGATTGACTACAAGGACTTCGCTAACATCAGTCTCTACCTCGACCTCGAGGCCGACGGCAAGACTTACGACTGGAACAACGCTCACGAGGCACTCGCTGACGTAGAGCCCGTTGCAGTAATTCGCCACCAGGCAACTGGCGGTTGGGGCAATGTTCGCAACATCGGTGATGAACTCGCAAGCGTAACAGGTGTTCACGATGTATATCTGGTTTACTACCAGAAGTACACTAACGAAGGTGCTAACATCTTCGACCTCTTCCTCGACACTCAGGTTCCCGCTAAGGAGCCCAAGATCACTGGCATCAGCATCAAGGGTGAGGAAATCGCTCTTGAGGAAGGCGTTAAGAACTACGCTCTCACACTCACTGAGGACTTCCAAAATGAGGACGTAGTTGTTACTACTGTTGACGCTGAGGACCTTACATTATCTATTAAGATTGAGGAGGTTTCTATGATGGAGGCTGACGAATACCTCGTAACTATTGAACTCCTTGACGATGCAGGTGCTCCCGTTGACTCTTACACAGTAAATGTAACTGTTGAGAAGGCTACAGGCATCAACGACATCAACGTTGTTAACACTAAGGCTTACAAGACTATCCAAAATGGTCAAGTAGTTATCGTTAAGGGCGACAAGATGTTCAACGTTCTTGGTCAACCCGTTAAGTAAGAACACTGACGCTCTTAAGAGCATAGATAAATGGTACCACGGCACTGCCGTGGTACTTTTTTGTCTCCGCATCTCCCACAGAGACACAGAGAAAATATTGAATCAGTGGGGAAAAGATGGGGATTGTTGCCATTTCCTAACGAAAAATTAACAAAAACCAATAAGAACCCCTTGCCCAAAATACTTGTCTACAATGGTGTTTTTAGGCAAAAAACTGTAAAACAATAAAAAAGTGAAACGTTTTTTGGTGTTATAACTATTTTGTTTAAATTGTTTTGTTGTTATTTCGTGTAAATTTATTACTTTTGCGGAGAAATACATATTTTATTAACAAAACACTAAATGATTATGAAGAAATTCTTTACATTTGCAGTTGTTGCTATGATTGCCTCTGTAGCGTTTGGTCAGGCTTTAAAGTCTGTTCAAAGAACCGAGAAGGTTGCCGCAACAATGAAGGAAGCTTTCGTTTCATCAAGCACAGTTACAAACAAGCACATGGTTGCCCCCAAGGCTGCTCCTATCGAATTTGAAGCCACTAGCGCTTCGGCTCAGTATTACGCATCAGACGGTGACTGGTTCATCGTTCTGTCAAATGGTACAACTGGATTCCGCTTTGACGTAGTTACCAACAGTTCTGCTCCCCTCGAGTTCGACCACACCTATACACTCGACGACATGGATCCCGGCTATTCTTGGTTTGGCCCCAATGCTAATAATGCCGTTGACTACTCGGCTGCAACACTCACACCCAAGCAGGGCAATGAGGGTACTGACTATGAGGCAAACGTAACGCTGACAAATGGTACCTCATATCACATCACTTACACCGCTGGTCCTAAGCAGACAGTCGAGGTAGTAGCTACTAGCGCTTCGGCTAAGTATTATGAAGAAGACGGTGACTGGTATGTTGTTCTGGAGGACGCGTCAAATACATTCCGCTTTGACATCGTTACCAACGATCCTACTCCTCTCCAGTTAGGCCACACATATACACTTGCCGATATGGTTGCAGGCTATTCTTGGTTCGGTCCAACTTCTACGAGTGCCATTGGCTACTCAGCTGCTGAACTCACTCCCAAGCAGGGTGCTGCTGGCGTTGACTATGAGGCAACTGTAACGCTGACAAACGGCAACGTTTATCACATTACCTACACTTCTGCACCTCTTCCCGAGCCCACTGAGACAGTAGAGGTTGAGTTTACTCCTGACGAGACAGACCTTGTTGACGCGTCAGCTACTCAGGGTATTATTCAGTTCTCTGGCCTCAAAGAGGCTACAGGCTTCGAGGTATACGTGGCATTAATTACCGACCAAGTGGCTGGCGAATACACATTCGAAGATGTATATTCTACATACACAGCCCTCTATCTTAGTACTGATGACTATGACGGCGTAGATTGTATTGATCTTAAAGCTACAGTTACCGAGTTCAACAATGGTTCTTACAAGGCTGTAGTTGACTACCTCGGTGCTAACACAGTACTCTACAAGATGACTTTCAACTATGGCGATGTTCCCACAGGTATCAACGATATCAAGACTGTATCAACTAAGGTCGTTAAGATGATCGAGAACGGTCAAGTAGTTATCGTTAACGGCGACGCTCGTTACAACATCTTGGGTCAACCCGTTAAGTAAGAACGCTAACGCTCTTAAGAGCATAGATAAATGGTACCACGGCAGTAATGTCGTGGTACTTTTCTATACCCATCCCGACGGAAAAGCGTCGGGCACGGTGGTGCCATATAAGACAAAAGGACATAAGAAAATTTTATTTTAATTATTTTAATTTCTTTCAGTTAAATAATCTGCGAGAGGGGAAAGTTTTCGTACTTCGTCTTTCGTCTTTCGTTAAAAAAAGTACTATCTTTGCCACATGAAACGATTATACATATATATAAT
>JAGHTV010000076.1 GCA_018065165.1 Candidatus Sodaliphilus fimicaballi
GATGTACATTACAGGCATTACCGATACTAGCTACAATGTACAAAACCTCCTCGATGGTGCGTCTTACCAGTATCGTGTTAAGGCTATCTTCAATAACAAGAGCGAGTCGGGGTGGTCTAATGTTGAAGAAGTTGAACTCAAGAAGCCTTCAACAAAACCTGGCGATGTCAATGGCGACGGTACAGTAGATATTGCTGATGTCAACTCTCTTGTCTCAATCATTCTTGAACAAAAGACTGCTGCCGACTTCCCTGGTAAGGCCGACATCAATGGCGATGGAAATGTCGACATTGCCGATATCAATGCAATCATAGCAATTATACTTGCTGTTTAATCTCATATCAGGGCGTTCATAGTGATGGACGCCCTTTTTATTAATGGAGGAACAATTAATTAACTTAAACATAAATCCATAAACCATTAGAAATGAAAAAACTTAAAATTTCTTTGACTTGGCAAATCTTGATCTCGCTTGTGCTGGGTGTCATCGCTGGTATCCTCATGCAAGACTGTGTCGAGTTTACCCAAACCTACATCAAGCCATTTGGAACCATCTTTCTCAACCTGCTCAAGTTCATTGTAGTGCCACTGGTGCTGTTCTCTATCATTACCAGCATCATCTCTATGAAGAACATGTCTACACTGGGTCGCTTGGGTGTGCGTTCTCTGTGTTATTTCATGGTGACAACGGTTATCGCGGTCACACTTGGTTTGACTCTGTCTTCATTGCTCAGTGGCTATTTCCCCACCATCGACCTTTCAACTGTAGAAGAAGCCCCCGAGGCTGTAACAATCACCTTGCTTGACCAAATAACTAATTTCTTCCCCAAGAATGCTATTGATCCAATGCTCAACAATGCCATGATGCAGGTTATCGTCATTGCCATTGCAATAGGCTTCTCGATTGTGCAATTGGGAGAGAAGGTCAAGCCTGTTGCTGACTTTGTTGCAGCATGCAACGAGATTTCGGTAACAATCCTGGGCTATATCCTGGCTCTGGCTCCCATAGGCGTATTCTGTCTGCTATGCCCCGTAGTTGCCGAGAATGGTGCAAAGATTCTGGGTACATTTGCCTCACTCATAGGTGTTACCTACTTGGGATTTGTACTGCATGCAGTCTTTGTCTACTCTCTGGCAGTGTGGCTGTTTGCCAAAATGAATCCTTTGCATTTCTTCAAGAACGAAGGACCGGCAATGCTCTTTGCCTATTCAAGCGACTCGTCGCTGGCAACACTGCCCGTCAACATGCGTTGTGCCGAGTCTATGGGTGTACGCAAGAGCATTAGCAACTTCGTTTTGCCCATGGGTGCTACCATCAACATGGACGGTGTGGCAATATACTTGAGCGTGACAGCGGTCTTTATCGCAACATGCAGTGGCATGCATCTCACATTTGACCAGTACGTCTCTATTGCACTTGCAAGTACAGTTGCTTCAATTGGTACTCCTGGCATTCCTGGTGGTGCTCTGGCTCTTATGGCCATGGTATTTGCATCGGCAGGCATTCCTCTCGAGGGTGTTGCCATCGTGGCTGGTATCGATCGCATCGTGGACATGGGCCGCACTACTATGTCGGTTACTGGCGATGCTTCGTGCGCCGTTGTCATGGAACACTTGGAGCGTAACAATAAAGACCTGTAATCTTTGCATTGGCGAGTAAACTTTTGCCCTCTAATGCAGTCTAAATAGTGATTTTAAGCAAGATATTTGTTAGTTTCATAATAATGCACTAACTTTGTGGGTTGAAATAAACTATGAAACGACTGTTACTCATATTATTGGTAAGCTTGACGCTGGGTGTGGCCATGGCTACCCCCGACTCGGGCAATGCTGTACAGCGCATTGAGAATGCTGCCTCGGCACCCTCTGTTACTGGTGGCGACGGACGCATTTACTTCAGTGCTGGCAACACCGAGGCTGTGTTCAGCATTTACTCAATAACGGGGCAGTTGCTCAAGACCGTGCGCATCAGTGCCGAGGGGCATGCGTCGTTTGACATACCCAAGGGGTTCTATGTTGTGCGATGCAACAACCAGTGGTCGCGTAAGGTTGTAGTGAAATAAATAGAAAGTAAATATAAGGGGGTCGGAGTGTGTATATCGCTCCGACCTAATTGTTTAATAACATAAGCCCAGTATGCTATCAGAGTTGTTCTCATTTGCAACTATCTTGTACGATGTCTTCATGATATTGTATGTGCTCACCATAGTGGGCACCTTGATTGTGATTGTGAGCGAGAACCGCAATCCCGTCAAGTCGCTTGCTTGGGCCACTGTGCTGGTGCTATTGCCCATGGTGGGCATTGTGCTGTACTTGTTCTTTGGTCGTAGCCTCAAGAACCGTCACATGTTGTCTCGCAAGAATTGGCGTCGACTGCATGCGGCCGATGCCATGCATGTGCCTCACTCGCTGTCATCATCGGGCACATTGCAAACACACCTCATGACATCGCTCGACCAGGCGGCTTACTACGAGGGCAATGATATCAAGATTTTTACCGATGGCAAGTCGAAGTTTGACTCGCTTATGGCCGACATCAAGGCTGCCAAGGAGTTTATCCACATTCAGTACTACATCGTAGAGGACGACAGCTTGGGCCGCGAACTGGGTGAGTTACTCATCGAGAAGGTTAATCAGGGCGTTAAGGTCAAGCTAATCTATGACCATGTAGGTTCTTATAAGTTTGGCAAGTCAATATTCAAGCGTCTTCGCAAGGCTGGGGTAGAGGCGAGCCCATTCTTTGAGATAACATTCACCAAGATTGCCAATCGCCTCAACTGGCGTAACCACCGCAAGTTGGTGATCATTGACGGCAGTGTGGGGTACATAGGTGGCATGAATGTGGCCGACCGTTATGTGACAGGCGACAAGAAGTCGGGTCCGTGGCGCGACACCCACCTGCGCATCGCTGGTCCTGCTGTTGCTGCCATGCACAACGCCTTTGCTACCGACTGGTACTACATGCGACGCACGCTGCTCACCTTGCCTCAAGACTCGCTTCCTCAACCCGGTGCAACGGGCGATGCCGTGCAGATTGTTGCAAGCGGTCCCACCGACAAGTGGAATGCCATCTCGTTTGTGGTGTTGCGTGCCATTACTATGGCTAAGAAAAACTTATATATCCAGACTCCTTATTTCTTGCCCAACGATGCCTTGCTCAAGGCACTGCAAGTGGCTGCACTATCGGGTGTTGATGTACGCCTTATGATACCTCGCCGCACCGACTCTACACTGCTTCGTCTGGCTTCGGGCAGCTACCTCAAGGAGTGCTTGCTGGCAGGCATAAAGGTATATTTCTATGACGCGGCAATGCTGCACTCTAAGGTTATCATCGTTGATGACGACTTCGTGACTACAGGCTCGTCAAACTTTGACTTCCGTAGCTTTGAGCATAACTTTGAGTGCAATGCGTTGATTTACAGCACATCATTCAATCGTCGCATGAAGGAGATATTCATCGACGACCAGCATCGCTGCACTCGTCTCATCCTGTCGCACTGGCGTCGCCGTCCCATCACAACCAAGGCCATGGAGTCGTTAGCTCGCCTGCTTGCCCCAATCCTGTAAGTCTATGACACCAAAACGCCTTTACTGCGACAGCCTTATTTTTAATTATTTTAATTTCTTTCAGTTCTATTATATTCGTGTCCTAGATTCTTTGTAACTTTGTGGGCAATAATAATTTCATGCAATGATTACATTTCCTAATGCTAAGATAAATCTGGGTCTCAACATCGTGGCTCGTCGCCCCGATGGTTATCACGACCTGGAGACTGTGTTTTATCCCATTAACCTTACCGACATTCTCGAGATAGTACCCGGCAAGGGTGATGATGCTACTCTCACTTGCTATGGTCGCAAGGTCGATTGCCCGGTTGAGAAGAACCTGGTGATGAAGGCTTACCGCCTCATGCAGCGTGACTATGGCGTGCCTGCTGTCGACATGCACCTTTACAAGCACATCCCCGACGGAGCTGGTCTGGGTGGTGGCTCGAGCGATGCTGCCCATGTGATGACCATGCTCAACGAGATGTTCAATTTGGGTATTGACAAGGCCACTTTGGCAGCCAAGGCTGCTACACTGGGTGCCGACTGTGCATTCTTCATTTACAACACTCCCATGATGGCTACAGGCATAGGCGATGTGCTCACACCTGCTAGTGTTGACCTCAAGGGCAAGTACCTGCTGCTTGCCAAGCCCGATGTATCGGTGCCCACACGCGAGGCCTATGCACGCGTCACTCCCGAGCCCTCGCAGGTGTCACCTGCACAGGTTGTAGAGTGGCCGTTGCAGCAGTGGGATGGTGTGCTCAAGAACGACTTTGAGCCCAGCGTGTTTGCCGCTCATCCCGAGTTGTGGGCAATGAAACTCACCATGATAGAGCAGGGCGCCCAGTATGCTTGCATGTCGGGCTCGGGTTCGTCGATTGTGGGCATTTTTGATTGTGTCACATTGGCAGAGGCTGCCCGTGACAAATTTGCCGATTGCTTTACCCATGTGTGTGCCTTGGGTTAACCTCGCAACTGGCACGGTTTGTGTACTATTAAGGAAAAAACTCAACAATAGATATGTCTAAGAAAAATAAGAATAAAAAAGAGCAAGAAGCTACCCAAGAACCCGTAGCTGAGCAGAAACAAGAACAACAGGCTCAACAAGCACAGCAAGAAGAAGCCAAGAAGGAAGAACCTACTGCCGAGGAGCAGATTGCCGACCTTCAGGCTCAACTCGAGAAGGAGAAGAAGGAATACATGTTCCTCATGGCCGACTTTGACAACTTCCGCAAGCGCACTCTCAAGGAGAAGGCCGACCTGCTCAAGTATGGCGGCGAGAGCGCTATGCGCGACCTGTTGCCCGTTGTCGACGACTTTGAGCGTGCTATCGACGCAATAGGCAAGGGTGGCGATATCGACTCTCTCAAGGAGGGTGTTCAACTCATTTACAACAAGTTTGTCAAGTATCTCGAGCAAAAGAAGGTTACTCCCATCGAGAGCACAGGCAAGGACTTTGACGACAACCTGCACGAGGCTATCACCACATTCCCCGCTCCCAGCGAGGACCTGCGTGGCAAGGTAATCGACACTACTATCAAGGGCTATATGATCGACGATAAGGTTCTGCGTCATGCCAAGGTTGTTGTAGGTCAATAATTTTTCACACAAGGATAATAGCATAAACACTATAATGGCTAATAAAAGAGATTACTACGAGGTGCTTGGCGTGAGCAAGAATGCTACTGCCGACGAGCTGAAGAAAGCCTACCGCAAACTCGCTATCCAGTATCACCCCGACCGCCAGCAAGGCAAGAGCGACCAGGAGAAGAAGGATGCCGAAGAGAAGTTTAAGGAGGCAGCCGAGGCCTACGATGTGCTGAGCAACCCCGACAAGCGTGCTCGTTACGACCAGTTTGGCTTTGCCGGCGACCAGATGGGTGGCGGCGGAGCTGGCGGCTTTGGCGGCTTTGACATTAACGACATCTTGCGCTCGGTATTTGGCGAGGGCTTTGGTGGATTTGGCGGTTTCAGTGGCTTTAGTGGTGCTGGAGGCGGTGGTCGTCAGCATGTCAACCACGGTACCGACCTGCGTGTGCGCGTCAAGCTCACATTGTCAGAGATTGCTAAGGGCACCGAGAAGAAACTCAAGATACCACGCTTGGTTTCTTGCAAGGCTTGTAACGGCACAGGCGCCAAGAATGGTACCGAACTCAATACCTGCCACACCTGTCATGGTTCGGGCGTAGAGACACAATTGCGCCAGACTATGTTTGGCACCATGCAACAGCAGTTTGAGTGCCGCACCTGCCATGGTACTGGTAAGGAGATAAAGCAACGCTGTCCCGAGTGCGGTGGTCAAGGCCTCAAGCGCACCGAGGATATCGTGACAGTAAACATCCCCGCTGGTGTAGCCGAGGGCATGATGCTGCGCATGAGTGGCAAGGGTAACGAGGCTGCTGGTGGTGGCGTTCCTGGCGACCTGCTCATCATCATCGAGGAGATTGAAGATGCTCAGCTCATGCGTGATGGCAACGACCTCATCTACAACTTGATGATTGACTTCCCCACAGCAGTGCTGGGCGGCAAGGTCGATGTTCCCAAGGTCGACGGCCAGGCTCGCGTAACCATCAAGCCGGGTACACAGTCGGGTACAGAATTTCGCTTGCGTGGACAGGGCGTGCCATCGCC
>JAGHTV010000534.1 GCA_018065165.1 Candidatus Sodaliphilus fimicaballi
AGCTCACCAAGCGTGGCAAGGAGGTGCTCGACATCTTGCGTCAGGTGCGTGAGGACGCCCGTGGCCGCGACGGTGAGTTGAGCGATGTGGGACACGAGCAGCACCAGCGCATCGCTGCACGCATGTTCAAGAATTTCCCCGAGATATTTGCCGGCGACGCTCCCGTGCGTGCGCGTTCTACAATAGTCATACGCTGCATCCTCTCGATGCAAAACGAGGTTGATGTGCTCAAGTCGCTCAACCCCAGGCTGCGTATCACCACCGATGCCAGCCAGGCCGAGATGTACTATATGAACTATGACGACCCCGCCGTAAAGCCATTGCGCCAGAGTGCCTACCACCACTTCGACACCTTCCGCGACAAGCATGTGAAGGTCGACGGACTGCTCAAGCGACTGTTTACCGACAAGAAGTGGGCTCGCAACAACATTGACGACGCATTCAAGTTTGCCAACGCACTGTTTGACATCGTGGGCAACATGCAGAGCCACCATGCCTATGACAACATCGACCTCTACGACTTGTTCCCGCTGCAGGAGGCCTACGACATGTGGTCGTACAACAACATGCGCTGGTACATCTACAGCGGTGAGACTCCCCTCACACAGTGCCGCGTCGACTTTATGGAAGCCAACCTGGTGCGCAGCTTCATCGAGGACGCCGACCACGCCATAAACCAGGGTGGCAACAGCGCCAGCCTGCGATTTGGACACGAGAGCGTAGTGCTGCCACTGGTGTGCCTCATGGGCATCAATGGCATGGACTACCAGACTACCGACCTCGACAATCTGGCAGATCACTGGCAGAGCTACAAGGTGTTCCCCATGGCTTGCAATGTACAGCTGGTATACTACCGCAACGACGCTAACGACATCATTGTAAAGGTGCTACTCAACGAGCGTGAGGCCACATTGCCTGTAAAGACCGACATGGCTCCCTACTACCACTGGAGCGATGTGCGCGAATACCTGCTTGACAAACTTTCACGACAACCCTACATTCAATCGATAATACAATGAAAAGGTTAATTTCTTACATCATAGTTGCCCTGGTGGCAACAACCGCCCTGGCCGGTACGCCACAAGAGGAAATAGCATCACTGCTGCGCCTCAGTGCAAGCAACCATACCACCTACCTCGACGAGAATCTGCCCCAACTCACGCCTGCACCCGCTGGCTATGAGGCTTTCTTCATCGACCACTATGGCCGTCACGGCAGCCGCTGGCTGTCGAGCGAGACCACTTACCAGCGTCCCGTCGACCTGCTACGCCACGCCAAGCGTCAAGGCCTGCTCACCGAGCAAGGCGAGCGCCTGCTCACCACACTGCAACGCGTACTTGAGAGCGCTCACCTGCGCGCTGGCGAACTCAGCGACAAGGGTGCCGAGCAGCACCAGCGCATCGCTACACGCATGTACCGCAACTTCCCCACTGTCTTTGCTGGCAACGCACGCGTTGACGCACGCTCTACCGTGGTTATACGCTGCATCTTGTCGATGCAGAACGCTACCATGACGCTGCGTTCGCTCAACCCACAATTGCGCATCACCACCGACGCCAGCTACCACGACATGTACTACATGGGCTATGGCTACGGCATCGACACACTGGCACGCCACATCCCCAAGAGCCTGAACCACATCACCGACGCGATGTACAACAATGTACCCACCGAACGCTTCATGAAGCAGTTCTTTACCCTTTCCGACTCAACCATCACCGAGGGCAGCACCCGCTTCATGCGCGATGTATTTGATGTGGCAGGCAGTCTGCAAGGACATCACGAGTTTGACAACCTAGACCTGTACCACTTGTTTACTGGCAACGAGATATTTGAGCTGTGGCGTATACGCAATGTAATGTGGTACCTGCAGCGTGCCAACTCGCCCGCCAATGGCAACCGCATGCCATTCATCATGAGCGACCTGCTGCGCGACTTCATCGACAAGGCCGATGCTGCCGTAGCATCTCGCGAGCATGGTGCTGCACTGCGATTTGGCCACGAGAGCGTAGTGTTGCCACTGGCATGCCTCATGGAGATTGACAACATCAACCTGTCGACCACCGACCTCGACAACCTGCACCTGCAATGGAAGAGCTACGAAATCATCCCCAAAGGCTGCAACATACAGATGGTGTTCTACACCAATGGTACCGACGATGTACTCGTCAAGGTGCTCTACAACGAGCACGAGGCTACGCTGCCTGTGGCAAGCGACATGGCTCCCTACTACCGCTGGAGCGACCTCAAGGCCTACTATGAGCGCAAGCTCACTACCCCTATCAACTGGAACTAAACTCACTTGATACATTACTCAAGGCGTCGCCCCAATCGGTGCGACGCCTTGTTTTTCTTACAAAAAAAACAATTATACACCGTCATTTTTCACAATAATAACTGCTCTGCCAAATTTTATTAATGTATAATTTGCTTTTTTGATTTATTTTGTAGACCTTTGTAAAACATTATATTTACCCAACCTGAATTAACCAAAAAACTAATATGAAACTACCCAAGTTTAATTTATCAAGACGCGGGCAGATTACGGCTCTTATATTGGCAGGACTATTTGTAGGCATAGGATGTTACTTTGCTTACACATTGCGTGCACACAGCTATCTGGGCAACGACTCAAGTGCGTGTGTCAACTGCCACATCATGGCACCATACTACGCATCGTGGCAGCACAGTTCGCATGGTCGCGACGCCACATGCAACGACTGTCATGTGCCCAACGGCAGCGTGATGGCCAAGTATGCCTTTAAGGCTACCGACGGTGTAGGCCACATGCTCGCCTTCATCACCCATCAGGACAAGGATGTGATCATGGCCAAGGACGGCAGTGCCGAGGTAATCATGGACAACTGCATACGCTGTCACACCCAACTCAATCAGGAGGGCGTAAAAACCGGTCGCATCGACTTCATGGCCACCAAGCGTGGCGAGGGTATGGCCTGCTGGGACTGCCACCGCAATGTGCCTCACGGCAAGAACTCTAAGGCGTCAACTCCTGGTGCTATCATACCCTACCCCGAGTCGCCCGCTCCCGAGTGGCTCAACAAAGCGTTGAAATAATCCATAAACCCAGAATAATTAACAACAACATCAATAAGAAATAACTTACTACTATGGCTGAGAAAAAGAACCTTAAACCATGGCAAGGATGGGCCCTGTTTGGTGGCTCAATGGTTGTAGTATTCTTGCTGGGTCTCGCATGCTCGTCGCTCATGGAGCGTCGTGCCGAGGTTGCCAGCATCTTCAACAACCGTCAAGTGAAAATGGAAAACGAGATTGAGGCTCGCAACGCACAGTTTGCAACCGATTTCTCTCGCGAGTATGAAACATGGCAATCTACTGCCGACACAACATTTACAAGCGAGTTCTGCGGACAAAAGAAAGAGGATGTGCTCGAGCAGCGCCCCGACATGGTAATCCTGTGGGCTGGCTATGCATTCTCGTGGGATTACACCACTCCCCGCGGCCACATGTACGCCATTGACGACATGCGCGAGACTTTGCGCACATTTGCTCCCATGAACGAGCAAGACAAGCAACAGCCCGGTACCTGCTGGACTTGCAAGAGCCCCGATGTGCCTCGCCTGATGGCCGAGGTGGGCGAAGAAAACTTCTACAGCGCACCCTGGAGCAAGTGGGGCGACCAGGTGGTTAACCCCATCGGTTGCAGCGACTGTCACGACGCTCGCACAATGGACCTGCGCATCAGCCGTCCCGCTCTGCGCAACGCATTTGCTGCTATGGGCAAGGATATCGACAAGGCAACTCACCAAGAGATGCGCTCGCTCGTTTGCGCTCAGTGCCACGTTGAGTACTACTTTGCAGGCGATAAGAAGGTTGCTACCTTCCCCTGGAAGAATGGTCTCACACTGGAAGACGCCGAGGCTTACTACGACTCAATCCAGTTCACCGACTATGAGCACGCCCTGTCAAAGGCTCCCATCCTCAAGGCTCAACACCCCGGTTATGAGATGTCTCTCCAGGGTATCCACGGCCAGCGCGGCGTTTCTTGTGCCGACTGCCACATGCCTTACAAGAGCGAGGGTGGTATCAAGTAT
>JAGHTV010000456.1 GCA_018065165.1 Candidatus Sodaliphilus fimicaballi
TCGCTTCGCTACGAAAACAGAACCGCCCCTAACGGGGCTATGAAACCAAAACCGCCCTACAAGGCTACTAAGAACGGTTTTGTGATTCTATCTCTCGAAGACTCGATATTTCGAAATATCGAATTTTCGAATTATCGAACTATCGCAGTCTCGAATATCCCCTCTCTCGCTACTCATTACGTAAGACGATAATTTAATTATAGTTTC
The DNA here is from genome assembly GCA_018065165.1 of Candidatus Sodaliphilus fimicaballi. Taxonomy (GTDB): domain Bacteria; phylum Bacteroidota; class Bacteroidia; order Bacteroidales; family Muribaculaceae; genus Sodaliphilus; species Sodaliphilus fimicaballi. The sequence continues at coordinate 208 of JAGHTV010000456.1, forward strand.
TGCTTAGCGATTATATTCGGTATTATCGTATGCGCTATTGTGGTATTTTATGGTTTAGTTGTTTTTTTTGTAAGTTACTTTTTGTAACTTTGCATTGTTATAAATTTTAATATCATGGATAGGAGTTTTTATCTTGTGCGTAATAAGGCTGTGGATTTATTCAGAGCTTTGACAATGACTGTAATGATCTTTGTTAACGATATGGGACGTGCGTTTGATGTTCCACACTGGCTCGAACATGGCGAATGGGGCGAGGACTTTATGGGCCTTGCCGATTTTGTTTTTCCTTGTTTCCTTGTAGCAGTGGGTATGAGTATTCCGTTTGCTATTGAGAATCGTTATAGTAAAGGAAAATCAGCTGAGTCTACTCTCATTCATATTCTTTTGCGTACTGTTGCTCTTATTGTCATGGGCGTGGTTCTTGTAAATAGTGAAGGTGGATATAGTGAGACAGGCTTTTTTACTCAACTTAATTATCGACCTATTGCCATTGCGGCGTTTTTCATGATTTGGAATGTATATCCCAAGTCGTGGAGTGGCAAGTGGTACAAGACGTTGCTGCAATGTACAGGTGCCGTTACGCTCTTGTGGATGGCGTTTACATTTGTAGACGCATCGGGCAATCATTTTGCTGCCCGATGGTGGGGAATACTTGGTCTTATTGGTTGGGCCTATATGTTCTGTGCTATCTCGTATATGCTTGCACGCAATTCGGCTTGTGGAATATATATAGTTTGGTTCTCTTTGTTTGTAATAGCAATCTTGACTTCTCCGCTTAATGAAGCATGGGGAGGGGAACCTATAGTGCCAATGAAGGATAATTTCCTGGGCACTTTGCTTCACGACACGCTTCACGTCGACAATGGTGCCCATCACCTGCTTGTGATGAGTGGTGTGTGCATCTCGACACTTGCTGCAAAGTGGAATGCGTTAACAGCAGGACGCAAGATAATTAATGAACTATGCATGTGTGTTGCCATGATAGTGCTTGCTCTGGTGTGCCACAACTTCTGGATTTTCAATAAGCTAACACCTACATTGCCCTGGGTATTTATGGCTGTCGCTGCAGCTGTGGGTTGCTACTCATTGTTTAGCTATACGGCCGAAAGTCGTGCCGTAAAGGTGCTCTACACAGTATTGAAACCTGCAGGCACTGCTACACTTACAGTGTATATGATACCATCGCTGTTGTATGTCCTGTTCCGACTCTTGGAAATTGAGTGGCCCGAGTGGTCGAGAGCCGGCGTTGTGGGGGTGATGAATTGCTTGTGCTTCGTTGCAGTTTCCATTGCTCTAGGAGCATTGTTTGAGAAGTTGAAACTCAAGTTGAAGGTATAACATAGTGACATTTCTAAAAGTGAAAAAATGTTGATAAACAGGCGTTTTTTCACTTTTAATTTTGTGTTATCAGGCATTTAAAGTAATTTAGTGAGTTAATTTGGATAAAACTGTGTAATTGAAAATTTGATATGAAGCGTGTATCAACTCTTTTTGTTGTATTAAGTCTTTGCTTATCAGCGATTAATGCTGTGGCTCAAACATCTGCTGCAACTGCTGATGCTCCAAAAACTCCATTTGCTTATCCCGTTGCACCCGACACTTGTGCTACACTCGAGAGCCGTTGCAACTATATTGTACAAAACTTCTGGAACAATTATGATATAGCGAAGCCCATCGCCAACGATGCCGACTTTGAAACTGCATTTCGCGACTATGTGGGATTTTTCCGCTATGCTCACAAGAATATTGTAATGTCATCGGTTCGCCACTTCATTTTCAAGGCTCGCAGCAATTCGTCAAACCTTGTAAAGGTGGGTCGCGTTGCCGAGTCGGCTCTCTATGGTCCCTATGCCGAGTACTGGAGCGACGAACTCTATGTTGAGATTGCTAAGCTTATCTCTGAGTCGACTACACTCAAGGCTGCCGACCGCAACTACTACAAGCACCAGATTGAGGTGATTAACAACTGTCTTGTTGGTGCCAAGTTACAAGACATCGACCTCAATACTGCTACTGGCAAGGTTAAATTGTCATCGCTGGGTGCCAAGTCATATCTTCTTGTTTTCACTGACGACTCAAGCAGCAGTTCAATTGACCGCTTGCGCTTGAGCACCGATGTCAACCTCAATGCTCTCATCGAGGGTGGACAACTCACAGCAGTGCATATATTGATTGGTAAGGCCGCCAATGGTTGGTCCGAGACTCAACCTGCCAA
>JAGHTV010000011.1 GCA_018065165.1 Candidatus Sodaliphilus fimicaballi
ATCCCCATTGGTTAAAAGCTATACCTTGGTTAGTGCTTTAGGCCCCCTACGGGGAGAGCGGTATGGCTTCGCCACATTCTCTATACCCCCACCGCCACTACGTTAGGCGGTGGGGGTTATTAACATAGCGGCGCACCGCTATGTATATTGCCCTTCGGGCAAGTCTGAAATTACCTAAAATATCCTGGTTAGCGAAGTGCTCTTAAATCCTTTTACAGTCCCAGGATGATGTTGATGATGGAGTTCATGTCGGCAACATCTACCGAGCCATCGCCATTGACATCGGCAACTGCTGTAGCCTTCTGCAGACCCAGGATCATGTCGATAACAGCGTTGACATCGGCAATATCCACCACGCCGTCACCATTCACATCGCCACTAGCAGCCAGCGGTTGGCCGCCAGTGGGGTCAGTTGAAATCATCTTATTTTGTCTCAAAGTAGTTGAGAATTTGCTTCATGAGCAGGTCACGCACTTCGCGAGAGGTAATTGTCTCAAAGGGGAAGCCTATGATTGCTGTGCGGTAATCGTCGCGGTTGCTCAGGATGGCCGCATTGCGGTTGTTCTCCTTGTAACGCATGAAGGGGAAGCCCTTGGCGTCGGACGCAAAGATTGAGTTGGGTGTTTCCACACAGTAGATGTCACGATTGAGCGTGTTGTTGAAGCTAAACTTTGTATCGCCAGTTACCTGATGTGCAGTGGTGTACATGGTGTAAACCTCGCCAGTGCACGATGCCTGGCTGCCACCCCATGTGTAGCCCAGCACTTCCTTGGCAAATCGCACCTCGTCCTCGCTGGGAGCAGCGTGGTCAAATATGTCGCTACCCACATAGGCACCAGTGAGCAGCACGCTGCCGCCATGTCGTGCTCCTGCCTCGATTGCCTCCATCAGTGGCTTAGAGAACAGGCGGTACTTGCTGGGATATGCGCCATAACCCACCTTAGTCTCCTTTTGCTTGCCAGCGATGATATCGATCACATCATAGCCCTCAAGAGTAACAACGCCTTGCTCTACTGCCTTGACGCTGTTTGAGATAAACGAGTAACCAGCAGCCAGGAGCGACTCGCCATGAACGGCGGGGAAGTCAAAGGTATTGCCGGCAATCACTGCGCCCTCATAGTCGCTATGCGAACTGCCTAAACCGCCACGAGCATCGCTCCAGCCGTCGCTGCGGCGTTTCAAGTACTGCGAACCTATGTAGTTGATGCCCTGCATGTAAGGCACACCATGGTCGGTCTCGTCGTTAAAGGTGGCAATGTCGCCATCGGCGGTCCAGTCGGGGGCACTCACGCGGGTAAATGCGTTAACCACAGTAGCCATGCCCTTGCTATTAGGAGCCACACCCAGAGAGAGCGTCTCGCTGGGGAAACTGCGGCCGCCATCGTTGAGAGCGATGATGCGATAGCTGTGTATCAGGTTATCGGCAACATTAACCATATAAGCGGTATCGGTCACTACAGCAATATCCTTGAAAGCATTTCCAGTTGAGCCAATGCGCTCTTGGACAATGTATTTAGTAGGCATCGCCGTAGTCTCGAGGCTATCGGGTGTGGGAGTCCAGAGGAGCTTAAAGTCACCATCATAATAGGGTATCATGGCAAACGAATTGACGGGCAGCGGTTGAACCACTACATCGCGGTGGTCACGCTTGCCTATGAACTTGAGGATGCCCTTGTAGATAGCACGGCTCGACGAGAAGATGAAGTTGGGGTCGAGGCCTATACGCATGTCGGCAAAGTTCTGGTGCGACAGGTACTCGAGAAGCATGCCGGGAATTTGCGGCACGCGTATCTCGTAGAGGTTCTGCTGAGTGAGGCCACGGTTGGTCCACTTGGGGTCAAAGCCTGCACGGGCGTCGTCAACGAGTTGGCGGCCCACCATGTCAGCAAGGTAACGAGAGACGATGCGCGGAGTGCCGTCGGCATACTTCGAGAAGCCGTTAGAGCGGTAAATAGACAGAGGGCCTATAATGCCATCGTCTTGAGTCACACCAGCGTCGGTATGGAAGGCAAACGACAGGTCGAGGGGCACATTGAGTCCCTTGTAGCCGGGCATAGCCTGTGAGCCACCGGCCAGGCAGTTGACCCACTCGCTGCGACTGCGGAAGTCGTCGGCATAGTCGGCGATACCGTGCGACAGGGTGTAAACGCTGTCGGGGAAGCCCATCCACTGCAAGTTAGAGCGCGAACCCTCTACAAAGCGCGGGAAACCGCTGGTCTTGTACTTATAGTCGATACCGGGCTTCTGCAGGCAGTTGGCATAGCTGCCGGCACGAGCCTTGTTCTCCTCGGTAGCAGGAGCGGCACAACGGGCTACGTTACCCATGCCGCCGCCCACCTTGATGGCGTCGGTGGTCACCACCCCACCCTTGCACTTGCTCAGGTTGCTCACGGTAACCACGCCTTTGTTGAAGCCCTTCTTCAACGGGAAGGTGCCCAGATAGTTCCACACACCGCCTGCCATGCGCTGGTTAACGGTGAATGTGCGTGTAATGCCGCTGGCGTTGACAGTGTATTGAGCATCATTTACGCTATTAGGCAAAGTCTTGTATGATACATAGATAGCATAGTCGCCTGCTTCCTGCATAGTCACATCGTAGCTGGCAACCGAAGCGTTGCCTTTCTTCACAGCCTCGACCTTGCGGGCAGCACCGTCGGCAAAGGGATTGTCAAAGTCCTTGTAAACCTCGTGCTTGTAGGCAAAGCCAGTGCCGGCATCGCTCCAAGCCTTGGTGCCGTTGGTCTCGGCATAGGTGGTCTGTGCCAGTCCGCCGTCGGCATCTACGATTTGCTCCTCGGTGTGAGTGTCGCGCTCGCGAGGATTGAACACGTAGGCACCCGCATTCTCGAGCATAGGCATCACGTAAGGCAGCACATAGCTCATGGGATACAGGTCCTCGATGGTCTGGAACAGGCGCGGACGCTGCCACTCCCAGCAGTCAATCTTGGGCTCGTAATACAGGCCGTGACTGTGCCACATGGCAATGAGGTTGCCGTCGAGTGCCTTGCTGTAGCGGCGATTAACATCGTTATCGGTAATGAATGCCTCGTGCTTGCGGGCAAACTTCTTGGGGAAGTCATAGAAGAAGTTCTCAACATCGGCTCCATCGCCGGTTATTTTCACCACTTTGCCATTGAATTCGCCTGCGGTTTCGGCCTTGATGTCGGCCTTGAGACGCTCAATCATCTCAGGAGTGAGATAGTTGTAAGAGAAATTCTCGTTGAAGTCAACCTTGAGAGTGTCTCCATTCACAAAGAGCGACTTAACCTTCACATCGCCTATGAGCATATCGTGCTCCTGGGTAGATTGAACAATAGCGGCAACACGCCCCACAAGTCCACTCGCCTGAGCACTTGCAAAGAGGCTACCAAGCCCCAATATTAACGAAAGAATATGTTTTGACATCGTAAATAATTTGACATTTCATTAATCCGCAAATTTAATAAATAATATTAGAAACCACAAATAACGACTTAATCAAATAATTGTACATAAACAAAAAAACGTCGAAGACGCTAGAGACTCGTAGAGTCTCACTATGCGAAACCCCATGCAAGCAGCCTCGAAGAGGTGCGTAGCTTGGGGTAAAAGCCATGTAAATATTGTGCCTCGAAGAGGAACGCCAACGCCATAATATTGACATATATTGCTGTCCGGTAAAACTTGCATGAATTGTTCTAACTTCTCCAAGCACTGCCAGTTACGACACTCTGGTATAACCAGGGCTTGGTAAAAATAAAAAAAGAAAATTAACTTTTTAATTTATATGGCTCACGCCAAGAAAATGGTGGACTCTGTCCACAAAATAATAATACTCTATTTGTT
>JAGHTV010000345.1 GCA_018065165.1 Candidatus Sodaliphilus fimicaballi
CCGCTGCTCACTCCATTGAGCTCGCCTTATGGCTCGGTTTTCTGATTATCTGTTTTTGTTTTATCTAGAAGAAGTAACACAAGTACAAAAGAAAAAATTCCGCGAGACCTGTGAGAGGTGAAAGAATAATTTTAATTATATTAATTTAAGGGAGGTTCGCTGGTCGCGGCACGGGCCTATAGCCCACTAACCGCTGCTCACTCCCTTGAGCTCGCCTAACGGCTCGGTTCTGTCAGTTTATTTGATTCTGCGAGAGATATGAGAGATTACTCGCGGTAATAGACGCGCTTCACGCGGGGCGAAACGCTAGTGAGTATCTCGTAGGGGATTGTGCCACGGGCGTCGCTCAACTCCTCGACGGGGATGTGGTTGCCAAATATCTCCACGATGTCGCCCACCTTACAGTCAGTGTCGGTGATGTCGAGCATCACGGCGTCCATGCACACATTGCCCACAGTAGGGCAGCGCTTGCCTCCGGCCCACATGCATATGTTGCCGTTGCCAAGATGGCGGTCCAGACCGTCGGCATAGCCTATAGTTACTGTTGCAATGCGAGAGTCGCGTGTCAACACGCCATGTCGGCCGTAGCCTATGGTGGTGCCTGCGGGCCACTCCTTGATGCTGATTATCACACTCTTGAGCGATGATACTGGTTGCAGAGCGTCTTCACTGCCGTCCATCACAGTCTTGATGCCATACAGGCCCACACCTATACGCACCATGTCGTGCTGATACTGTGGGAATCGCACTATGCCGCTGGTGTTGAGTATGTGACGCAGCAGGTGGTGGTCAAAGTGTGACTGTAACTCCTGGGTGCACTTGTCAAAGTAGGCCAGTTGCTGCATGGTGTAGTCGTCCTGGCTGGGTTCGTCGGCAACGCACAGGTGTGAGAACACGCTAGTGGGCTTGAGCACATCCTGTCCCTTGAGCAGCTCGATGAGTGCGGGCAGTTGCTCTAGTGTGAATCCCAAGCGGTGCATACCGGTGTCTATCTTGATGTGTACGGCAAAATCCTTGACGCCGCACTTCTCGCCTTCGCGTATCAGCTCCATACACTCCTCCAGACTGTAGACCTCAGGTTCAAGATTGTAGGTGAACATGGCCTTGTAGTTGACCACCTGTGGGTTGAGCACGATTATGGGCATTGTAATGCCAGTCATGCGCAACTCTACGCCCTCGTCCTGGCAGGCCACGGCCAGATAGTCGGCACCGCGGTCTTGCAGAGTCTTGGCTACTTC
>JAGHTV010000384.1 GCA_018065165.1 Candidatus Sodaliphilus fimicaballi
CACAAAGGGGATTGACAATGCAAATATGACTCGCTCAAATGGCACTTGCTTACTCTCCTCGATGCCACGCAGCAGGCGTGTGGCCAGCTTCTCTTGCACGCGGTCGAGTGCCATGAGTTCCATCATCGTGAGGTCATAGAGGTCGGCAACATCTTGCACGAGGCCAGCGTTGTACAGGGTGATGGCCATTTCCTCGCCTATGCCGTCGATGTTCATCATGTGTCGGCCCACGAAGTGCTCAATGCGGCCATAAATCTGCGGCGGACATGTCCATTTGTTGGGGCATACCCATGCAGCCTCGCCCTCGATGCGGGTGAGGGGAGTGCCACACACGGGGCATTCTTTGACAAACTGCAACGGTTGTGCTCCCTCCTGGCGTTGTTTGGTATCGACGCCCACAATCTTGGGGATGATTTCGCCGCCTTTCTCCACATACACCATGTCGCCATCGTGGATGTCGAGGTTGCGTATCACATCCTCGTTGTGCAACGACGCACGCTTTACGATGGTGCCCGAGAGCAGCACTGGGTCAAGGTTGGCCACGGGAGTGATGACGCCCGAGCGACCCACCTCAAACGACACGCTCTGCAACTTGGTGCATTCGCGCTCGGGGGCAAACTTGTAGGCTATGGCCCAACGGGGCGACTTGGCGGTAGCACCCAGGTTGAGTTGTTGACGCAGTGAGTTTATCTTGAATACGAGGCCATCGGTAGCCACGGGCAATTTCTTGCGCTCGGTGTCCCAGTGGTCAATGAAGTCCTTGACAAGGTCGATGGAGTTGAGTATGGTGAGTTCGCCTGTCTTGAATCCCCAGCGCTTCAGCGCTTCAATGCTCTCATAGTGAGTCTCAAATGGCAGGTTGTCGCCCAGCATGAAGTAGAAGTATGCGTCTAGGCCACGGCGTGCCACCTCGGCACTGTTCTGTAGTTTCAGTGTTCCGGCTGCAGCGTTGCGGGGGTTGGCAAACAGTTGCTCCTCGTTGAACTGTCGCTCCTCGTTAAGGCGTTCAAACGATGCCCATGGCAGCAGTATCTCGCCACGCACCTCAAACTTGTCGGGGTAGTCCAGTCCCTCGGGCAGTTGCAGGGGTACGCTCTTGATGGTAATTACATTGTTGGTTACATCGTCGCCCTGAGTACCATCGCCGCGAGTCACGGCACGCACCATGCGACCATGCTCATAGGTCACCGAGATGCTGGTACCGTCATACTTCATCTCGCCCACAATCTCGCAAGGCTCGCCCATGAGACCATCCTGGGCACGACGCAAGAAGTCTTGCACCTCGTCGATGTTGTAGCTGTTGGCCAGCGACATCATGGGACGCTCGTGCGTCACTTGCTTGAAGGCCTTGTTGATGTCGCTACCCACACGCTGGGTGGGCGACAGTGGATCGCCATATTGTGGGTAACTTTCCTCCAGGTCCTGGAGCTCACGCATCAGTGCGTCAAACTCCTGGTCGCTGATTGTAGGGTTGTTGAGTACGTAGTAGTTATAGTTGTGTTCATTGAGCTGCTTACGCAGTTCCTCAATGCGCATTTGAAACATATCCATTTTGAACGCAATTTTTACACCGCTAAATTACAAAAAAAATCAATACCCACCACCCAACTATGCCACTTTTGTGTTACCTTTGCAGTCTATATTGTAAACTATTATGGCACAAAAAGACTCTCAAGGCGGAATCATGGAGCGCACACGGCTCAATATCAAGGTACCGCGCAAGTACAAAGTCATTCTTGTGAATGACGACTTCACCCCCATGGACTTTGTGGTGATGATACTCACCGTCGTCTTCCACAAGACAGAACCCGAAGCCGAGGCATTGATGCTGGCGGTGCACAACAAGGGAAAGGCTGTCGTGGGCCTATACACTTTTGACGAGGCAACTTCACGAGCAGTTCGCGCTACACGAATGGCTCGCAACGAGGGATTCCCCATGAGAGTGAAATGCGAACCTGAATAAGAAAAACACTACACTACTTACTACACATGGCAAAAAAAAGAAGAAAGAAAGAGAAATACGCAGTATCCTATGACGCGTACGCCCAGAGATTTTTCAACGAGGCAGTTCAGGTTGCTTTCTTGAGTAAACATGAATTCATCATCCCTGAACACCTGTTGCTAGTTTTGCTCTACAACGAAGTCTTCGCAACTTGCCTTACCGCAATAGGTCTTGAAGATGAAGACATCAACGACATGTTATTGAATGTGAAGATGGTTCTTGAGGATTGCACCGTCCTGGAAAATCCCGACAAAGACCGTAAGGCCGAGGAATGCCTGTCACACCAGATGATATCGCTCATCCTCAACAGTGCAGAGCGAGCCAAGGCGAGCGAACGTCGCTACATCTCAATCCCCATGATGGTGGCTACAATGCTCGAGCTAGAGGACTCTTGGGCAGCAAACATCCTTCACGCAGCGGTAAAAGAAAACAGCGGAATGTTCCTGTCATTACTCATCGACGCATATGATGATAACGACGTTAATAACGATAATAACGATAATAACGTTAACAACGATAACAACGACAACAACGATAACAACGTTAACAACGCTGTCGATAGCAAGTCGTGGCACAGTATGGTGGTGTGCATCAACGACCACATTACCGACCACAATCCGCTCATAGGACGCGAACTTGAACTGGAACGCACCATTCAGGTGCTGTGCCGCAAGGACAAGAATAATCCGCTTCATCTGGGCGAGCCTGGTGTGGGCAAGACATCGCTCATCTATGGCCTCGCACAACGCATTGCCGATGGCAAGGTGCCCGACAACCTTAAGGATTGCCGCATCTACGAGCTCGACCTTGCCTCGCTCATTGCAGGTACGCAATATCGTGGCGAGTTTGAGAAACGCATCAAGACCATTATGGAGGGTGCGTCACGCGAGGGAAATGCGATATTGTATATCGATGAAATTCACAATATCATAGGTGCAGGCCAGATAGGCAATGGATCTATGGATGCGTCTAACATGCTCAAGCCTTATCTTGAAGGCGGCAGGGTGCGATTTATAGGTGCTACTACCTACGAGGAATACAATCGCAACATAGCCCGCAGCAAGGGCATTATGCGTCGATTCCAGACGATAGATGTGCCTGAACCAACGGTGGCCGAGGCAATTGACATAATCAAGGCTCTTAAACCTAACTATGAGAAGTTCCACCATGTAACATATAACGACGATGCACTGGAACTTGCCGTTAAAGCTAGTGCTAAGCATATTACTGACCGCTTCTTGCCCGACAAGGCAATTGACCTTATTGACGAGGCTGGTGCAATGATGCAACTTAACAATAAGTCGCCTCGTGTTGTTGACAAGAAATTAATTGCCCAAGTGCTGGCCAAGGTGGCTCGTGTCACAGCCCTCGAGGACAAGGATGATGACAACGCACAGCTCATGACTCTCAAGTCTCGCATGCTCGAGAATATCTATGGTCAAGACATGGCTGTGACCGATGTTGTTGAAGCTGTGCAGATGTCAAAGGCTGGTTTGCTCGATCCTAACAAGCCGCTCGCAAGCCTGCTGTTTGTGGGCCCGACGGGTGTGGGTAAGACCGAGGTTGCGCGTGTGCTCGCACGCGAGTTGGGCGTTGAACTGGTGCGATTTGACATGAGTGAGTATGTCGAGAAGCATACTGTTGCTAAGCTCATTGGTTCGCCTGCAGGCTATGTGGGATATGACGATGGCGGCCTGCTCACCGATGCTGTGCGTCGCTCGCCCGACTGTGTGCTGCTGCTCGACGAGATTGAGAAGGCTCACGACGATATATTCAACATCTTGTTGCAGGTTATGGACTACGGTACGCTCACCGACAATAAGGGGCGTAAAGCCTATTTCCGCAACGTGGTACTCATCATGACCAGCAACGCTGGAGCACAGTATGCTGGCCAGGCTAGTGTGGGTTTTGCCTCTACTGCAACCGCGGGTGGGGCTATGCTTAAGCAGGTGAAGCAAACATTTAAGCCCGAGTTCATCAACCGCTTGAGTGGGGTGGTGGTATTTAACGATATGGACCACACCATGGCGGGTATGATTCTCGACAAGAAACTGCGTGAGCTGGGTGTCCTGCTCGCTACCCGCAATGTGAAGATGACGCTTGACGATGATGCACGCGAGTTGATGCTTGCCGAGGGCTACTCGCGCACATACGGTGCGCGCGAGATGGACCGCGTGATACATAACCGCCTCAAGAC
>JAGHTV010000395.1 GCA_018065165.1 Candidatus Sodaliphilus fimicaballi
AAGATTGTTGTGGGTGGCGAGTATGCAACCGATGCAAGTGCCGAGGAGAACTTCTCGCAAAATCTCATTAGCGACATCTCGTTTGAATACAGTCTTAACAATACCGGTTCTCGCTATGTGCGTCTCTTCCGTCACACAGGCTTTGAAAGCATACTCGAGGGACAGATAACCAAGACTGGTGTGGGCTTTGTAATGAAGCACAAGGTAGCTTCGCTCAAGTCTATGTTCAAGCGCAATCCGCTCAAGGTGGTTGTTATGGACACCTTGGGTACTAAAGGTGAAGAACCTTCCGACTCTTTAACTAATGGTAATGAATAAACTTAAACTAGTCATATTGGTCATGGTGGCTACACTGGTGGTTTCATCTTGCTCTACAACTAGCAAGTTGGGGACCAACGATGTGCTCTATACCGGTGTCAAGAATTTGGTATATCATCAAGATAGTGCCAAGCTCGATGCCGATGTCCAAGACCAGATTTTCGAGGCGATCAATGTCAAGCCCAACAATCCGCTATACTCTCCCTATTATCGCACTCCTTTTCCTCTAGGATTGTGGGTCTATAACCATTGGGACGAGAACTCTAAGGGTCTCAAGGGCTGGCTTTACAAGCACCTGGTTGCTCGCCCCGTACTCATCTCTAGAGTACGCCCTGAGACTCGCACCGACATGATTAACACTCTGTTGCGTAACAATGGCTATTTTACATCATCGGCACGATACGAGCTCAATTATAGCAAGACCAACCCTAAAAAGGCGAGCATCACTTACGATGTCACGGTTGCTAAACCATATACTATTGGGTCGGTAAGTTACATTGGCCTCAAAACGCCTGTTTGTTCTATTATCGACTCGCTTGCGATGGCCGACGGCTACTTGCGCACGGGCAACCGCTATTGTCTCGACTCCTTGAACAATGTACGCATCAAGATTACCAACTTCTTGCGTAACAGGGGATATTACTTCTTCCGTCCCGAGTACATCCAGTACTTGGCCGACAGTGTGCACGAGAAGGGTGTAATCGACCTCCAAATCATCAATTCGCCTGATGTGCCCAATATGGCTCACACCAAGTATGTGACAAACAATATCACTGCTACGGTAACAGGACCACAATCAGGAAATGCCCCCGATAGCATAGATATGCGTCAGTGCTTGCTGGTTAAGTACAATCCGGCTCACATCAAGGATAATGTGATACCATCGTCGTTGCGCATGCGCAAGGGACGCCCATTTGGCGTCAACAGTATGGATCGCACTCAAGTTGCATTGTCGCGATTAGGCATCTTCAGCAATATCGATATGCAGGTCTATCCTGTTGACTCTATTACTCCCGACGGTAACGGCCTGCTCGACTTGGATGTCAACTGCGTGCTCGACAAACCGTGGGAGGTTAAGCTTGAGCTGCAGGGTACATCTAAGAGCAACAGCTTTATAGGTCCAGGTCTAGAGATGGGTATTGCTCACAAGAACCTGTTTGGTGCTGGCGAGAAACTTAGTGCCAATCTTAACGCGTCTTATGAGTGGCAAACGGGTAAGGGCAGCAACAGTTCTAACAGCGATTTCAACTCCTATGACTTTGGTCTAGATGTGTCACTGGCCATTCCACGCTTGCTCGCTCCTCGCTTTGTCGATCGCAGTCGCAGGTTTGTGAACTGGACTCGTGTGGGCGTTAATGCCGACATCATGAACCGTCCTGATTTCTTCAAGATGATGCAGATGGGAACCTCGTTCACCTGGGAATGGCACTCGAGCAAGAACTCGCTACACGAGTTCACCCCATTCAAGCTCACTTACTCTAAGTTGCTCAGTAGTACTGCCGCCTTTGACTCGGCTATGATTGTTAACCCTGCGATTGCCCTCAGTTTCCAGAACATCTTCATCCCTCAGATGCAGTACTCATTCACTTACGACAAAGAGTTTGGACTCAACCACATCACATATAATATTCAGGGAACCGAAGCCGGTAATGTTTTTGCTGGTATATGGGCTTTGTGTGGTAGCAAGGGGACAAAGAAAATGCTTGGTACACCGTTCTCTCAGTTTGCCAAGTTGCAGACACAACTCGTGTGGGCTCGCCGCTTTACCGAAGAAGCTCAACTCGTAGGTCGCGTCTTTGTGGGCGGTGCTTTTGCCTATGGCAACAGCGATGAGGTGCCTTATCGTGAGCAGTTCTACATAGGTGGTGCCAACTCGGTGCGTGCTTTCACGGTGCGTACATTGGGCCCTGGTAGTTTCCACCCCGAGCATCACGACCGTTACTCTTATTATGACCAGACTGGTACATTCAAGTTTGAGACCAACTGGGAGTATCGTTTTCCCATCTTCAGCTACTTCAAGGGTGCATTCTTTGTTGATGCGGGCAATGTGTGGCTGCTTAAGGACGACGAGGCTCGCCCCGGTGGCAAGCTCGAGTTTAAGAACTTTTTTAAGGAACTCGCTGTTGGTACAGGTGCTGGTATCCGTTTCGACATGGAGATGCTCGTAGTGCGTGCCGACCTGGGTGTGGGCTTACACCTGCCATATGAGACAAGCCGCAAGGGCTATTACAATATTCCACGATTCAAAGATAGCCTCGCCTTTCACTTGGCTATCGGCTATCCATTTTAATTTGCTATGAGTATGAAGACAGGACTTGTGCTTGAAGGTGGTGCTTTTCGCGGAATGTTTACATGTGGTATTCTGGACGTATTTTTGCGTGAAGGCATAGAGCTTGACGGCATGATAGGTGTGAGTGCTGGTGCGGCATTTGGTTGCAATTATAAATCAAGGCAGATAGGTCGTGCATTGCGTTACAACACCCGCTTCATCAATGATCCTCGTTATGGAGGGTGGCGCATGCTGCTCAAGACGGGAGACCTCTTTAGTGGAGAATTCCTATATCATGAGATGCCGGCAAAGTACGACAAGTTTGACATTGCCACTTATGATGCCAATCCCATTCCTAACTGGGTCGTCTGCATGGATGTGGAAACAGGCGAGCCTGTATATCACTTGTGCGAAAAGGCTGGCGATGAGTGCTTTGAGTGGATTAGAGCGTCGGCATCTATGCCCATGGTCTCTAATGTGGTTGAACTTGACGGTGGAAAATACCTTGATGGTGGCATGGTTGATAGCATTCCTCTACGCAAGATGGAAGAGTTTGGCTTTGAACGCAATGTCGTCATTCTCACTCAGCCCGAAGGGTTCGTCAAGAAGCCTAACAAGTTGATGCCTCTTGTGCGATTAGTGATGCGTAAGTACCCTCGTGTGGTCGAGGCCATGGCAAATCGCCACTATAGTTATAACGATACACTTGCCCATGTGCGAGCTCAGCAAGTGGCAGGCAAGGTCTTTGCCATTTACCCTGACGAGAAACTCGAAATTGGGCATATGGAGACCGACCCACAGAAACTGATAGATGTCTATAATCAAGGCGTCGCTAAAGCCGAGAAGATTCTTCCGCAACTTCGTGCTTGGCTCAACGAGAAATAATCACTAATCAAAAATCCCCTGCATTAATCATTCATGCAGGAGACTTTGGTAATTAAGAAAGTTATAGTTTGGAATTATTTTCCGTTATTTATGAATTATTAAATTTACATCTGACTCACATCCTAAATGCCATTTCACAATTTCTTCAATTTCTTCTTGTTTTAATTTTTTTACTTCTTGTTCTGATTTTTTTATAATCTTATTGTATAGAGATTGCAACATTTCCAAGGTCCTTAATTTCTTACAATAGGCGAACGCCCAGTTTCCAATAGAAGTGACGGAATTTGGAATAGTCACCAATGTCAAGCTGCTGCAGCCCTTAAACGCCTCATCTCCAATAGAAGTAACTGAGTTGGGGATAGTTACAGATGTTAAAGCGTTACAATCTTTAAATGTCGCCATACTGATAGAAGTGATGGAATTAGGTATAGTGACAGACTTCAAACCGCTGCAACCAGCGAATGCCCCCATACCGATAGAAGTGACAGAATTGGGTATAGATGTTTCTTTACACCCTACAATCAGAGAATTGTTTTTTGTTTCAATGATGGCGTTGCAGTCGTTCCTTGAGTCATACTTGGCATTTCCGTTTTCTACATTGATGCTCGTAATTCCACTACAACCCAAGAACGCCCCTTCACCGATGGAAGTGACAGTGTTTGGAATAGTAATACTGGTTAGATTAGAGCAATCGGAGAACGTATAGTCCCCAATAGAAGTGACTGAGTTTGGGATAGTCACTGATGTCAAACCTCCGCAGCCATCGAACGCCCTGTTTCCAATAGAAGTAACAGAG
>JAGHTV010000460.1 GCA_018065165.1 Candidatus Sodaliphilus fimicaballi
CTACTATGTGGTTAATTAATTCATCTGTAGGACGAAAGGTTGTGATGAGCCTCACTGGTCTCTTCCTCATCCTCTTCGTGACTTTCCATGCACTGATGAACGCTGTTGCCCTCATTTCGCTCGATGCTAATGAGGCAGTATGCGAGTTCCTTCGTCCTAAATGGTAAGCACTCTTAGGTACAGCAGTTATCGCTGGCGGCGCAGTGCTTCACATCGTGTATGCATTCTGGCTGACAATGCAGAACCGCAAGGCTCGTGGTAACGACGCTTATGCAGTTTCTAGCCGTCCCAAGAATGTAGAGTGGGCATCACAAAACATGCTCGTTCTAGGTATCATCGTTTTCTGCTTCCTGGCACTGCACCTGTTCCACTTCTGGGCTAAGATGCAATTGCCCGAGATGATGGGTGACTATCCCTTGAGTGGCGAAGACGCTCTTGCTGCTGTATTCGGTCAGGTATGGGTACTTCCCGTTTACCTCGTATGCTTTGCGGCACTGTGGTTCCACCTTACTCACGGTTTCTGGAGCGCATTCCAGAGCATTGGTACAACTAACGACAAGTGGATTTGCCGCTTTAAGTGCATCGGTTTCTGGTGGGCTACCATCGTTATGGGTCTGTTCGCTGTTGAAGCTATTTACTTCACTTGGTACTTTGCTTGCTAAGTATTAACCAATTAAACTGAATCAAAATGGAAGAAAACAATATTTTCATGCCAGCAGCCGACTCTAAGATTCCCGAGGGTCCCGTTGCTGAAAAGTGGACCAACTATAAGGCTCACCAAAAACTCGTGAACCCCGCCAACAAGCGTCGCCTCGACATCATCGTTGTAGGTACAGGTCTGGCTGGTGCTTCAGCTGCTTCAACACTGGGCGAGATGGGCTTCAACGTGCTCAACTTCTGCATCCAGGATTCACCCCGCCGCGCTCACTCTATCGCTGCTCAGGGTGGTATCAATGCTGCCAAGAACTATCAGAACGACGGTGACTCTGTTTACCGCTTGTTCTACGATACAGTTAAGGGTGGTGACTACCGCGCTCGTGAGGCTAACGTATATCGCCTTGCCGAGGTTTCTAACAACATCATCGACCAGTGCGTTGCTCAAGGTGTTCCCTTCGCTCGCGAATATGGTGGTCTGCTCGCTAACCGTTCATTCGGTGGTGCTCAGGTAAGCCGTACTTTCTATGCTAAGGGCCAAACAGGCCAGCAGCTCCTTCTGGGTGCTTACTCATCACTCAACCGCCAAATCCAGGCTGGTAAGGTTAAGAGCTTCAACCGCTATGAGATGCACGATGTAGTTATCATCGACGGCCGTGCTCGCGGTATCATCGCTAAGAACCTCGTTACTGGTAAGCTCGAGCGCTTTGCTGCTCATGCTGTTGTAATCGCTACTGGTGGTTACGGTAACACTTACTTCCTGTCAACTAACGCTATGGGCTGTAACGTAAGTGCAGCGATGGCTTGCTACCGCAAGGGCGCATTCTTCGCTAACCCCGCTTATGTACAGATTCACCCCACTTGTATCCCCGTTCACGGCGACAAGCAGTCTAAGCTCACTCTTATGTCTGAGTCACTGCGTAACGACGGTCGTATCTGGGTTCCCAAGAACATCGAGGACGCTAAGAAGCTTCAAAACGGCGAAATCAAGGGTAGCGATATTCCCGAGGAAGATCGTGACTACTACCTGGAGCGCCGCTATCCCGCCTTCGGTAACCTCGTTCCCCGTGACGTTGCATCACGCGCTGCTAAGGAGCGTTGCGACAAGGGCTTCGGCGTAAACAATACTGGTAAGGCTGTATTCCTGGACTTCAGCGAGGCTATCGGCCGCCTGGGCATCGACGTTGTACGTCAACGCTATGGCAACCTCTTCGACATGTATGAGGAGATCACCGATGTTAACCCCGGCGAGTTCGCTAAGGAAATCAATGGCGTTAAGTACTACAATCCCATGATGATTTATCCCGCTATCCACTACACAATGGGTGGTATCTGGGTTGACTACGAACTCCAGACAAGCGTTAAGGGTCTGTTCGCGATTGGTGAGTGTAACTTCAGCGACCACGGTGCTAACCGCCTCGGTGCTTCTGCACTGATGCAGGGTCTGGCCGACGGTTACTTCGTACTTCCCTACACAATCCAGAACTACCTGAGCGACCAAATCACTGTTCCTCACTTCTCAACTGACACTCCCGAGTTTGACGAGGCTGAGAAGAAGGTACAAGCTAACCTCGACAAGCTCATGGCTATCCAGGGCAAGCGCTCAGTTGACAGCATCCACAAGGAGCTGGGTAACGTAATGTGGGACTACGTAGGTATGGCTCGTACTAAGGAGAGCCTTGAGACAGCACTCGCTAAGATCAAGGACATCCGCAAGGAATTTGAAACTAACCTCTTCATCCCCGGCACACAAGAGGGTATGAATGTAGAGCTTGACAAGGCATTCCGTCTGCGCGACTTCATCACAATGGGCGAGCTCATCGCACACGACGCTCTTACTCGTGAAGAGAGCTGTGGTGGTCACTTCCGCGAGGAGCACCAGACTGAGGAAGGCGAGGCTAAGCGCGACGACCAAAACTACTTCTATGTATCTTGCTGGAAGTACAATGGCAGCGACGAGGTTGCTCCCTCACTGCTCAAGGAGAAACTCGAGTACGAGGCTATCAAGGTTCAAACTCGTAACTACAAGT
>JAGHTV010000077.1 GCA_018065165.1 Candidatus Sodaliphilus fimicaballi
ATGTAAACGCTATCATCAATGTTATCCTCACAGGCACAGCTAGCAACGGTGCCGATGTCAATGGCGATGGCACAGTCGACATTGCCGATGTAAACGCTACGATAAACTATATATTAAATAAATGAGATAATACATTTTTTACTAACCATTTTAATAACAACACGATGAAAAGACTGAAATCTTTCATGGGACTCGTAGCAGCAATGGCTGTTACAGTCTTTAGTGCTCAAGCGCAAGAGGCAGTCTCGCAAGCTTGTGCTCCTGTCAACCAGGACGCACCCGCTGGTGTCGTGAAGGCTGTGAATGCTGCAGGCACTGCCGTTAAGGGCAATGTTGTCAGCGATTTCACTCCCACCACGAGCTATCAGGCAAAGGCAAGCGAAATCAAAGTCTCTAGCAACAAGAGTGCTAAGAAGGCCCCCGCAAAGAAGGTCGCTTCAGTAAATGAGCTCGCAGGTAAATACGTGCTCACAGGCGAATCTTTGCTCACATCGGGCTACAATGGTGTTAGTGTCACTGTCGCAGCTGCTGACAACGACTCTATCGCTATGAGCGACTTCTGGGCTTCGGGCTACAACACTGTAGTCAAGGCCAAGGTCGATGTTGCCACAGGCAAGCTCAGCATCCCCTATCAGGTGATGGGACAGCACGACTCTTATGGCGATATCACCTTTGCCAAGACCAATCTTGCTAACGGTAATCCTCTTAACGAGGACGTAACTGCACACATCAGCGACGCTGGTGAAATCGTCTTCGATGATGCATGGGGTGCTTATGTTAAGACTACTCCCACTGCCACTACATGGAGCTACTTCTCAGTAGTTGCTAATGCTTCTATGGAGAAGTGCAACGCTACCTTCACAGGCAAGAAGCACACCGACGGCACAAGCGAGAGCTATGGCGTTGTCTTCAAGCAGACAAGCGAGAATGTAGCAGTGATTAAGAACCTGGGTAACTATGGCCAGACTGTTTCGATTGAACTCAATCGCAACAAGACTGCCAACATTCCCTCGTCGCTCATCGCATATAACGCGACATATGGCGACTTCTACAGCTACAATCTCACATTCACCGAGACTGGTAGTGCTTCACTCAGTACCGCCGATGCTGTGACTGCTGCGGCTACCGACCTCAAGCAACTCAACTGGAAAAATTGGGGCGTTGTTACCGGCAATCTGCAGGGTTCACGCTACCTCGTATCGGCTTACGACGAGTGTAACATTACTACCGATGCCGACATCACTTATCCTTCAATCTCAGTTACCGACTGGGAGGGTGAGGGTACCGAGGCATCTCCTTACTTGATCAAGCAACGCGACGACCTTATCCTCTTGAGCGACAAGGTTGCCGAGATCACTGACTTTGACTGGACTACTCCTCCTCAAACCAGTGTTTACTGTCGTGCTTACATGGGCAAGTACTTCAAGGTTGTTAACGACATTGACATGGGTGGCTACAAGTTCACTCCCATCGCCAACGACTGGCAGCACTCATTTGCCGGTACATTTGACGGCGACGGCCACACCATCAGCAACCTTTATGTTGACAAGACAGCCGCTTATTCAGGTCTCTTCGGCCGCACCGACACCGTTTCTGTTATCAAGAACGTGAAGCTCGATGCTCCCGTTATCAAGAGCACTGGCAACTATGCAGCTGCTCTCGTAGGCTGGTCACTGGGTACTATCGACAATGTTGAGGTTACTAACGGTGTTCTCGAGGTTACCAACTATGGCGTAGGTGCTGTGGCTGGTATCGGTTACAGCGTTACTAACTGTACTGTAAAGGACACCGAGATTACTGGTTATGGCTATACTGGTGGTGTTGCAGGTGAGGTTCACATGCCCATCACTAACTGTATTGCCGAGGGCGTTAACATCGTGAGCGCTACTGCAAGCAGCAGCACTCCCGGTCTCCCCATTGGTGGTGTTGTAGGTAACCTCTACATGACCAACATGGAGAATTGCCACTTTGTAGGTGTCATCAACGGTTACAAGCTCTACTCTGAGTACCAGTCTATTGGTGGTCTCGCAGGTTGGGCATCGGGTGCTAAGGTTAAGAACAGCTATGCTGCTGGTACCCTCCTGGGCTACAACTCAGGTGCTATCGTGGGTGGTGCTGTAGGTTTCCTGCGTGGCGACATGGAGAACTGCTTCTTCCGTGGCGACATTCAGGCAATGTCAACACGCTCATGTGGTGGTGCAGTAGGTCGCATCCAGGCTTACTCAATCGACGGTACAGAGTTGCTCGAGTCATCAATGAAGAATGTATATGCTGCTGCTAGCGTTAAGGCTGAGTGCTACCAGTACCAGTCACAGGTTAACAAGCAGAACAACGAGGTTGTTGGTACCATCATCGACGGTTCAAACCCCGTATTTAATAATGTATACTTCGACAAGCAGGTTTGCAGCCTTACTCAATCACAGTTTGGCGTTAACACAGCCGACCTCGTGAGTGCAGCTGGTCCCGCCGGCTTCGACGCTAGCGCATGGTCATTCACTGCTGGTCAATATCCTGCTCTCAAGGGTCAGGAGACTACCGAGGCTTCTAAGTTTGCAACTGTTGCAATCGTTCTGCCCCAGGGTGCTACATTTGACAAGTTCACTAAGGACGCTACCATCAACAAGAGTGGCAACAACATTGTAGGTTTCTACAAGA
>JAGHTV010000425.1 GCA_018065165.1 Candidatus Sodaliphilus fimicaballi
ACTTGTAATGCTTGACAACGTGCTACTGTCGCGAACATCTAGGTTGTAATGAAGGGCTACGCGGCGTTTCTTGGCGAACATTTCGACTATAAGGTCCAGAAACTTATGGTCAATGCAGGTTTCACTTGTCCCAACAGAGATGGTTCTAAAGGCAATGGTGGATGTACATTTTGTACTAACAGTGCATTCAATCCTGCTTATTGCAATCCGCGTCTTTCTGTTACACGTCAGTTGGAGCTAGGCAAGGAGTTTTTTGCCAAGAAGTACCCGCAAATGAAGTATTTGGCCTATTTCCAAGCCTATAGCAACACTTATGCTCCTGTTGAGCGATTGCGTGCTGTTTACGAAGAAGCACTCGCGGTTGACGATGTCGTGGGGCTTGTGATTGCTACCCGTCCCGATTGCTTGAGTGACGAGATTGTTGAATATTTTACAGAACTCTCAAGGCGTGTATTTCTTGTAGTAGAGTTGGGCGTTGAGTCGACACACGATGTGACGCTGCAGACAATAAATCGTTGCCACACTTGGACTGAATCCCAGTCTGCCATTAAGCGTTTGGCTTCGTGTGGAATTATAGTGGGCGTTCATCTCATTCTGGGTTTGCCTGGTGAGACCGAGACAATGATGGAACAATCGGTTACGGCAATCGCCGAGTTGCCGGTGACGCTTGTCAAGTTCCACCAGATGCAAGTTCTTGAGGGTACAGTGCTGGGCCGTCAGTGGGAGCAAGGAGAAGTGAAACTACTACACTGGACTGCCGAACAATATGCTTCACTGTGCTCGCGACTTGTCAAGTTGATGCCTAGCGATGTGGTTGTAGAACGGTTTGTGTCTCAGTCGCCACCGTCTATGCTCATTTCGCCACGCTGGAACCTTAAGCCAGGCGAGTTTGCCGAACTGCTAAAAACAAAAATGAACTAATTATGAAACGCATTATATCATTGCTTTTGTCTATTTGTACACTTGTCAATTTGTCGGCTGGTGACAAGTATAACGAGAGGTGGCAAAATGCCATTCTCGAAGCTATTAAGTCTTTTCCCGAGCGTGGCGGCTACTACACTGGCGGCCGTCCTAACGATGTGTTCAGCAAGACTACAATGAGAGGTCTGCACGATGCATTCAAGATGGGTGTAAATGATAGTCGCCCCGAGTTTGACCCTATGGAGGCATGCCCTTCGTTTTGCTCTAGTGCGACTTATGCAGTCCTCATTAAGGCATTGCTGCTATGGGATACTGATGGCGTTATAAAGCGTGAGGCTTGGGTCAACATGAAACCTTATGTAGGCATTGTTGACGCGTTGAACCCCGAAGGAATAGGGCAGGACGATGGTGTAGGATTTTGGGGACGAGCTAATGCTAACGGACCCGGTCTTGGCGTCCTCGTGGCCGAACTTGGCGTGGGGTATAATTTCACCGCTTATCGTGGGGCAAAGACACAACGCAACAAGGAAACGCTTACTGAAAAGTATATGAGTGATGCCGAGTGGTGCTCACAAGAAGTATGGAATCATGCCACACCAGGCGCTGTAATGAAGAGATTCTGGAACCGTAACGAGAGTCGGGGTAAGGACTGTGGTGCCATCATAGGGTGCAACGACGACCGTACTGCCGATCAGGAGGCTGGCCACAGTGTGATATTTATGGGGTGTGAAGGCGACACTGTTACATACTGGAGCAGTAATGGCCCAGGGAAGAACCCCGAGACGCTTGGTATTAGCATAGGACGTTGTCACAAAACGGCAATTCAGCGTGTAGTGTTTAGTCGCATTACCCGTCCCGAGAAGTTTAACAATGCAGTACGCATTACCCCCAAGAGTGTCAATCAATACCTGTTTGACCTCAATGGTCGCAAGCACAGCACTACAGCCGAGTTGAAGAAACAACTTAAGATAAAGAAATAAATTACTATATATGTTGAAGGAATTTAGCAAAGAGTTTTACATGAGCGCAGGCGAGTGTAATCCGCAGGGCGAAATGCCCTTGTCGCTGCTCGTGTCGCGACTTATAGAGATTGCAACACTGCATGCCAACTCGTGGGGCGTAGGGTTTGATCGCCTTATCAAGGACAATCATGCGTGGGTATTGTCTCGCGTCACTACCGAGATGAAGCGTTATCCCAAGGCTGGTGAAGACTATGAGATTATCACCTGGATTGAAGATTACAATCGTCATTTCTCGCAGCGTAATATGGAGATACGCTCAACCTCTGGCGAAGTGCTGGGCTTTGCACGCACTATATGGATGGTGATAGACCTGGGTGCTCGCACAGGTGTCGACATTTCGCAACTCAGTTACATTAGCAGCAATGTCTCTCCCCGTGTTTGCCCCATCGAACCTCAGTCACGCTTGCGTCCTGTTACCGATGCTACTCGCACTATTGAGTATACATTTGGTTATACCGATTGCGACTTCAATCGTCATGTAAATACCGTGCGATACTTAGAACTGATGATGAATCAGTTTGATTTGTCTCATTACGACAACAATGTCATTACTCGCATGGAAATGGCCTTTGTAAAGGAGACGCACTATGGAGCAACCGCTAAAGTGTTAATTAACGACGATGCAACCGAGACTCGATTCTCAATCAATGTTGATGATGCTGATCGTGTACGTTGCCGTTTGGTATGGAACAAGAGATAATGTTTAATAATTAAAATAACAAGAAAATGAAAGAATCAAAGTATGCAGGAACGCAGACCGAGAAAAACCTCGAGGCTGCATTTGCTGGTGAGAGCCAGGCTCGTAACAAGTACACTTATTTTGCTGCTGTAGCTAAGGAGCAAGGTATGGAACAAATCGCTGAGCTCTTCCTTAAGACAGCTGACAACGAGAAGGAACACGCTAAGCTGTGGTTCAAGGAGTTGAACGGTCTGGGCGACACTGCTGAGAATCTGGCAGCTGCTGCCGAGGGCGAGAACTATGAGTGGACCGACATGTACGAAGGCTTCGCTAAGACTGCCGAGGAAGAAGGCTTCAAGGCGTTGGCTGCTAAGTTCCGCATGGTTGCCGCTATCGAGAAGCGTCATGAGGAGCGTTATCGTGCACTGCTCAAGAACGTTGAGACTGCTGCTGTATTTGAAAAGAGCGAGGTTAAGGTGTGGGAATGCCGCAACTGTGGTCACATCGTAGTAGGCACTAAGGCTCCTAAGGCTTGTGCAGTGTGCCTGTATCCTC
>JAGHTV010000127.1 GCA_018065165.1 Candidatus Sodaliphilus fimicaballi
ATGCGATACACTGGCATTCCCGTGTGTGATGCTATTATATTTATGTGTAAGTCTCCTTCTTGCTGCAACAGATCAACAATCTTTTGCTCCTCGATACTCAACTCGGGGAACAGGTCAAGCTGCTGGGCTTGTTGTGATTTGGCTTCCCATCTCATAGCCTCTATTATGTCATCGGCGCTGCTTATGCTCATTGCCTGATTGTTGTGAATAAGCTTGTTGCACCCTTTAGAGAACTCGTCACCTACACGACCTGGGGTCGCAAAAACATCCCTGTTGTAACTCATCGCAAGGGAGGCAGTCACGAGAGCTCCGCCACTTGAGGCCGACTCAACTACAATGGTACAATCGGCCAGGCCGGCAATGATGCGATTGCGTGCCAGGAAGTTGCCCTTGTGTATCTCGTCCTGACTCTGATAGTCGGTCACAATCATTCCATTGCTTCTCACGATTTCTACAGCGTCTTTACGATGTGAGGCAGGGTAGATTTGGTTAAGTCCCCGTGCCATTACTGCCACAGTGGGAATGCCGCACTTGAGCGATGCGCGATGTGCAGCTATGTCAATGCCGTATGCCAGGCCGCTAACTACTATTACATCGTCAAGCCGCTCACTCAGTTGTTGTACCAGTTCGCCTGTCAATTTTATGCCGTAGTTTGTAGCATGCCTAGTGCCTACAATGCTAACAATATGGGCACTGTTGAGGTTGCAATTGCCTGAGGCATAAAGCAAGATGGGAGCATCACAAGCCTCACGCAAGCGGGTAGGGTAATCGTCTTGAGTGTAGTAAAGTAACTTTATGTTCTTGTTTGAAATGAAGTCAAGTTCTCGCTTGGCCTTTTCAAGTTGCTTGTTGCGATATGCTTGTTCGTATATGCGGCTGCGACCGCCTATTATCTGCTTCAGGTCCTGCTCGGGTAGCATGAAGAAATCCTTCTCGCTGGGTATCACATCGAGCATGCGTTGTGCAAGTTCAATGCCCATACCGCGTATCGAGGCAAATGCTACTTTATACAGGATATCGTCCATCGTACATTAGTCTTTCTTGGGAAAATATGACTCAAAAGCCTTGGCAAGCTTCTCACCACGAGATAGTTTGCCATTTTCAATGGTAACAACGCTAACGATGGCTTTTATCGCCAGTTTGCCAGTTGCCTTGTTGAAGATTTCCTGGTGGAACACAAATCGCACGCCTTGCATCTCCACCCACAGGCAACTTGTCATTGTGTCGCCACTGCGCAATGGGGTCTTGTAGTCAACCTCAATGCGTGACAGCACTGGAATGATGCCGTCGGCTTCCATTTGAGCAAATGAGTAGCCTGCTTGCTTGCAAAATGCATGGCGGGTGTGCTCTAGATAGTGTAGATAGTTTGCGTTGTTTACTATGCCCTCGCTATCGAGCTCATAGTCGCGAACATCTATGTCCATTGAAAAACTGTATTCCTTCATTGCTTTGTCAATCAAAAATCTATGCAAAGGTAACAATAAATTTTGCCAATTTCTAATATTTTATTAACTTTGAAAAAAATAATTTTGTTAAGATGAAGCGTGTATTTATTGCATTGACGCTGTTGTTCAGCGTGGTTGTCGGTGACGCTTGTACATCGGCAATTGTTAGCGGTCGCCTTACTGCTAACGGGCGTCCTTTGTTGTGGAAAAACCGTGATACTAACGATCAAAACAATCGCGTTGAGCGTATTCCTGCTCACGACGGTTTGTATGAGTTTGTGGGCTTGTTTGATGCTCGCGACATGCGTGACACTGCCGCATGGATGGGCTTTAACGAGAAGGGGTTTGCAATAATGAACACTGCCTCTTACAACCTCAATGATGACGATGTTCCTGAGAAGGATATGGACAAGGAGGGCGTTGTTATGCGCATGGCTCTGGAGCGTTGCGTTACCGTTGACGACTTTGAAAAACTGCTCAACGAGTTGCCCAAACCCATGGGTGTTGAGGCTAACTTTGGCGTTATTGATGCGCAAGGCAATGGTGCTTACTTTGAGACTGGTAACTATAAGTATGTAAAGTATGACTTGAAGGACGAACCATCAGGTATTATCACTCGTACCAACTACTCTTACAGTGGCATGGAGGATAAGGGATATGGTTACATACGCGAGAAAAACGAGAAGTATCTTCTCAAGTCTCACATCGCTAATAAGGACATTACACCTGCTGTATTTACCGAGGAAATTTCTCGCACATTCTATCACAGTGTGCTCGGTAAGAACTATAATAATGGCGTTCAAAAGTTTGTCGTTGATCAAGACTTCATTCCTCGTGGCATAAGCACCGCATCTACTGTAATCGAAGGTGTTCTTCCTGGCGAACCTGCAGCCCTTACTACTATGTGGATTGCTCTGGGTTATCCTCCCTGTGCCGACGTGCATATGTGCCAAACTGGTGAGAACGGTGTACCCGTTGAGTTGCAAGGTACTGGCAAGGACAACCATGCCCCCCAATGTGACATCGTCAAGAAACGTAAGGCTGAGGTATTCTCAATTAAGCGCGGTAGCGGCAAGAACTATGTAAACCTCACCAAGC
>JAGHTV010000435.1 GCA_018065165.1 Candidatus Sodaliphilus fimicaballi
GTGCATGGTACAATGCTTTATGATACTGACATGGTCAACATGGTCAATGCCATAACACCATCTAGCACTAAATTGCAGTCAAAGGGAATTAAGAGCGTTGAAAGCCGCATCACTACCCTATCACAACACCTGTCAATGAGCATTGGTGAGTTCAAGACATATGTCAAGGACAATATGTGTGATGGCGAGATGGTGCTTGAAGCTGATGACCTCAATGGCATTGAGGAGATAATGAAAAGTTATCTCGCACCCGAGTTCATAATGGGCAATAATCCACGCTGCAACATGGAACGCAAGCAGCACATTGATGGTGTGGGCGAAATTGAAATCAAATTTGAACTTGTACACAATACAATTCAAAACTTGAATATAGCAGGCGACTTCTTCCTGCTGGGCGACATTGACAAAGCAATCATTGACAAGCTTAACGGCACCTCGCTTACCAGAGCGGCCGTTGAGAATGCACTGAAACATGTTGAGGTGCCCGAAATCATTGTAAACTTGACAAACAAACAATTCATTAACCTTTTAATAAATTAAAGACAAATTATGGCAGACAACAAAAAGACTTGTCTCTATGACAAACATGTAAAATTGGGAGCACTTATGAGCCCATTTGGAGGTTTTGACATGCCCATCCAGTACAAAGGCATCGTTGAGGAACATAATGCAGTACGCAACGAGGTCGGTGTATTTGATGTTTCACACATGGGTGAAGTTGAAATTACTGGTCCCCAAGCCGAGAAATTTGTAAACTACATTTTCACTAATGATATAACCGATGCTCCTCTGGGCAAGATATACTACGGTATGATGCTTTACCCCGACGGAGGTACTGTAGATGACCTGCTGGTGTACAAGGTGGCCGAGAACGACCTGTTCCTCGTTATCAATGCAGCCAACATCGACAAGGATGTTGCTTGGATAAACGAGCAAGCAGCCAACTTTGATGTTAAGGTTGACCACCAGAGCGACTACTACGGACAGCTCGCAGTTCAAGGTCCCGAGAGCGAGAAAACTCTGCTCGATGTACTCAAGATTGACGCAACCGACCTCGTATTCTACACATTCAAGAAAATGGAATATGATGGCGAGACTATCATCGTGAGCCGTACAGGTTATACTGGCGAAGATGGTTTTGAAATCTATGCTAGCCACGCAGCCATCAACAAGATGTGGGACCTGCTCATTGAGGCAGGCGTTCAGCCCTGTGGTCTTGGTTGTCGCGACACCCTCCGCTTTGAGGTTGGTTTGCCTCTGTACGGCGATGAACTCACAGCTGAGATTTCACCTATCATGGCTACATTGAGCATCTTTGTAAAACTCGAGAAGGAAGACTTCATAGGTAAAGAGGCTTGTGCAAAACAAAAGGCAGAAGGTAGTGCCAAGAAACTTGTAGGTCTAGAGCTGAAAGACAAGGCTATTGCACGCCACGGTTATGAGGTACTGCAAGGCGACAAGGTTGTAGGTTATGTGACTACAGGTTATCGTGGCATCTCGGTTGAGAAGAGCCTCGCATTTGCTCTGGTTGATCGCGAAGCAGGTACACTGGGCAACGAACTCATGGTTAAGATACGCAAAAAAGTATTCCCCGCCGAGGTTGTAAAGAAACGCTTCTACAAGAAGAGTTACAAGAAATAATGCGAAAAAGATAAAACGAATATAAAAATCAAAAATCAGAATAAAATTATGAGTAAAATTGTTGAAGGACTCTATTACAGCGAGTCACACGAGTATGTAAAGGTAGAAGGTAATGTTGGTTTCATTGGCATCACTGACTATGCACAGCACGAGCTGGGCAATGTTGTTTATGTTGACATGCCCGAGGTTGACGACGAGGTATCACAAGGTGAGGAGTTTGGTGCAGTTGAGAGCGTAAAGGCTGCCAGCGACCTTATGTCACCCGTGAGCGGTACTGTTGTTGAGGTTAACGAGGCACTCGAGGATGAACCCGGTCTGGTTAACAAAGACGCTTTTGAGAACTGGATTATCAAGGTTGAGATCAGCGATGCATCTGAACTTGACAACCTCATGAACGCTGAGGCTTACAAGGCATTCATTGGCGAATAATCTCACTAGGGTTTCACAGTTAAACAACACTGTTAATAATGACTTACAAATATTTCCCGCACACCGACGAAGATGTTCGTTCGATGCTCGACAAGTGCGGTCTAAAGTCGCTTGACGACCTCTATCAGGACATACCTGACGAGTTGGTGCTGCATCGCGACTATGACCTGCCCGAGGCAATGAGCGAGATTGAAGTGCGCAACTTGTTCAATGAGTTGGGCAACTACAACGAGAAGCTCAACTGCATGATAGGTGCTGGATGCTACGACCACTACAGTCCATCAGTAATCAATGCCATATTGAGCCGTAGCGAGTTCCTAACATCTTACACTCCTTATCAGGCAGAAATCTCACAAGGTACATTGCAATACATCTTTGAGTACCAGAGCATGATGGCAGCTCTGACAGGCATGGAGGTTAGCAACGCATCAATGTATGACGGTTGCACAGCAACTGCCGAGGCAATGATGATGGCTATCGCGAATGCGAAGAAGAAAAACAAAGTTCTCATCTCTGATACACTTAACCCCATCGTAACTCGCGTAGTTGAAACATACGCCAAGTTCCATGGTATCGTTGTTGAGCACATCGCTGCAGTCGACGGCGTCACTTCACGCGAAGACTTTGAAAAGAAGATTGCTGTGGGTGATGTTGCCGGCGTTATAGTTGCTGCTCCCAACTTCTATGGTATAGTTGAGGACTACACTGGTTGGGCCGACCTATGCCACGACAACAAGGCGTTGTTCATCATGAACTGCAACGCAAGTGCTCTTGGTGTAATCAAGACTCCAGGCGAATGGGGTGCCGATGTAGCCGTGGGTGATGGTCAGAGTCTGGGTATTCCCATGAACTTTGGCGGTCCCTATGTAGGTTATTTGTGTACAAGCAAAAAGCTCATTCGCAAGATGCCAGGTCGCATCGTAGGTGCAACTAAAGATATGGACGGCAAGCGCACATTCGTTCTTACCCTCCAGGCACGCGAGCAACACATCCGTCGCGAGAAGGCAACTAGCAACATCTGCTCAAACCAGAGCCTTATGGCACTGTATGTAACTATTTACCTTTCACTTATGGGCAAGCAAGGCCTTAAGGATGTAAATGCACTTAGTTACAGCAATGCTCATTATCTGGCCGAGCAAATCGCTAAACTCGACAAGTTTGAGCTTGCATATCCCGAGAAGCCATTCTTGCACGAGTTTGCAGTGAAATATCACGGCGATATCGACTACCTGCAAGAGGCAATGCTCGAGGCTGGTATCCAGTTTGGTCTCAAACTTGACAACGAGACTCTGCTGCTGTGTGCAACCGAGACATTAACCAAGGACATGATTGACGACGCCATTATGATATGCCAAGGCATTCAAGATTTTAATGACGCTGCTATTGACTAATTAAAGGAGGATTAACTATGAACAACGTATATTACGGAAAACTCATATTTGAGTTGTCAAAGGAAGGACGATGTGGTTATTCTCTTCCTACAAACGAATTAGAACAATACAGCCTCAACGATATGCCTGCCAACCTCATGCGTGGCGAGGCTCCTGCCATGCCCGAGGTAGACGAACTCACAGTAGTTCGCCACTACACCAACATGAGCAACAACAACTTTGGCGTTGACACTGGTTTCTATCCTCTAGGTTCTTGTACTATGAAGTACAACCCCAAGATCAATGAGGAGATGTGCAACCACTATGCGTTCACAGGTCTGCACCCCTTGCAGAATGAGAATACAGTACAAGGCGCTCTCGAGGTTTACTACAACCTGCAAAGTTCTCTTGCCGAGATTTCAGGCCTTAGCGAGTTTACACTCAACCCCTTTGCTGGTGCACATGGTGAGCTCACAGGTCTCATGGTAATGAAGAGCTACCATCTTGACCGCAACGACAGCAAGCGTACAAAGGTTATCATTCCTGACAGTGCCCATGGCACAAACCCTGCTAGTGCTGCCGTATGCGGATTTGATGTCGTAGTTGTTAAGAGTCGTCCCGATGGTACAGTCGATGTTGAGGACCTGCGTCCATTGCTCGACGATACTATCGCAGGTATGATGATGACCAATCCCAATACATTAGGTATATTTGAGCACAACATTGCCGAGATTGCAAAACTCGTTCACGAGGCAGGCGGTCTTATGTACTATGATGGTGCCAACCTTAATCCCATGTTGGGCAAGTGCCGTCCTGGCGACCTAGGATTTGACATCATGCACATCAATCTGCACAAGACATTCTCTACACCTCACGGAGGTGGCGGTCCCGGTTCAGGTCCCGTTGGCGTAAGAGCAGGTCTGGAGAAATTCCTTCCCAATCCTCGTGTCGTAGCCGATGAAGAGAATATGAGCTTCAAGATCGAATGTAACGACGAGTCACTTGGTTCAGTATCAGGTTTCTTGGGCAACTTTGGCGTTATTATGCGTGCTTATGCATACATCCTTACATTGGGTAAGGAAAACCTGCGTATGGTAGGTCCACTCGCTACCCTCAACGCCAACTACATCAAGGAGTGCCTCAAGGACTGCTACGAACTCCCCATCGAGGGCGTCTGCAAGCACGAGTTTGTATTTGACGGTCTCAAGGACAAGTCAACCGAGGTTACTACACTGGATGTAGCTAAGCGACTGCTCGACTATGGTTTCCACGCTCCCACTATCTACTTCCCTCTCCTGTTCCATCAGGCACTCATGATTGAGCCTACTGAAAACGAGAGCAAAGAGACACTTGACGGTTTCATCGAAGTAATGCGTACAATCGCTAAGGAAGCTAAAGAGACTCCCGAACTCGTAAAGACTGCACCTCACAATACACCAGTGCGTCGTCTCGACGATACCCTGGCAGCATTGCACCCAGTAGTTACTTACGCTGAACTCTCAGCCGAACAACAGTAAACCAACATCCACATTAATATATGGGGCGAAATACATATTCCGCCCCATAATAATATCCATCTATGAAAAGTGATTTAATCATAATAGGTGCAGGCCCTGGTGGCTATGAGATGGCCGCCGAAGCAGCACAACATGGACTTCAAGTAACTATTGTAGAAAAGAGTCAACCCGGTGGCACTTGCCTGAATCGAGGGTGCATTCCCACCAAGGCACTGTGTCGCAATGCCGAGGTTGTCAATCTGCTGAAAGAAGCTGAGAAATGGGGTGTTAAAGTTGACTCGCTGACACTTGACTATAGTGTTGCACATGCACGCAAGGAAGAGGTTGTAACCCAACTGCGTGAAGGTGTTGCAATGCTCATGAAGCAACCTGGCATTAACTATGTTACAGGCGAAGCATCATTTGTCGACGCACACACAATTGAAGTAAACGGCGAGCAATACTCAGCCAACAACATTGTCATTGCAACTGGTTCGGCACCACGCGGACTTCCCATCGAGGGAGCAGAGTTAGCTATGACAAGTGACGATATCCTAGAGATGACCGAGTTGCCCAAGAGCCTGTGCATCGTTGGCGGCGGCGTTATAGGTATGGAGTTTGCTGCAATATTCAATAGTTTTGGTGTTGAAGTCTCTGTAATTGAGTTCTGCAAGGAAATTCTTCCTCCCTTTGACAAAGACATTGCAAAACGCCTCAAGACAGTTTTGAGTAAGCGTGGCATTAACATTATGACACAAGCAGCAGTCAACGGCGTACACAAAACCGAGAGCGGCGAACTAGAAATTACATTTGACCAAAAAGGCAAAGCAAAATCAGTCGTTGCCGAGAAGGTGCTGATGTCAGTAGGCCGTCAGGCCGTTATACCCACAGGTCTTGACAAAGTGGGTGTGACTGTTGGCCGTCGTGGTATCGAGGTTGATGACAACATGATGACCAATGTAGCAGGCATTTATGCTATTGGTGATGTTAACGGTCGTTGTATGCTTGCACATGCAGCTACCGCACAAGGCAGTCGTGCGTTGCATCATATCCTAGGCAAGGAAGATGGCATAAACCTGGACATCGTTCCCAGTGCAGTATTTACTACACCCGAATTGTCGATGGTGGGCTTGACCGAAGACCAGTGTGCCGAAAAGGAACTGAATGTTACAGTGAAGAAGGCCTTCTTCCGTAGCAATGGCAAGGCTGTATCTATGGGAGAGACTGACGGTCTCATCAAGATGATCGTCGACAATGAGTCGCGACAAATCGTGGGTTGCTACATATGTGGAGCACATGCTGCCGACCTTATTCAGGAGGTTGTAACTGCAATGAACACAGGTGCAACTGTTGATGCACTGGCAAGTGCAATTCACGGCCACCCCACCCTAAGCGAAGTTGTTATGACAACAGCAAAGCAATTCTAATCAATAGATTAGAAGAATACATTTCAAACAAATAAGTCCATTAGAAATACTCAATGAAACCAGTTATTTCTAATGGACTATTTGAATTTTATTATCAGTCTTTTCATATTTCGCTGCAAATAATAATTTGCCTAGAAACCTATTTTTTCTTATTATTGCGCTAACCAATAAACATAGCAAGAGAATAACTATCGCCATTAAAAACATAGGTAGACGGTTTTGCGATGCAACACCCCATGCAACAAATTTATCATGGAAAAATGGCACATAGTAAATAAGGAAATAGTGCATTAGATAAATATCTAATGTGCGACGTCCAACATACGATAAACATCTAGTTACCCTACTCGTTTCGGTAAACAATGACCTAAACCTAACAAATAGTCCAAATACAAATAATAATCCAGCTATAGGCAGTGTATATACCGTCATTA
Source organism: Candidatus Sodaliphilus fimicaballi (assembly GCA_018065165.1). Lineage (GTDB taxonomy): Bacteria > Bacteroidota > Bacteroidia > Bacteroidales > Muribaculaceae > Sodaliphilus > Sodaliphilus fimicaballi. The sequence goes on from JAGHTV010000435.1 coordinate 6,798, forward strand.
TATAGGTAATTAATTGGGGAGTAATATATATACCTGCAAAACGTGGTAATTGAATTGCTACACACAATGCCATCACGGGTAGGAACCATTTAGTATCACATACACTGGTCACCTTATCCATATACTTACGAGCAAAAGAGCCCGAAATGAAATAAACAAAATATCGTGTCATGC
>JAGHTV010000159.1 GCA_018065165.1 Candidatus Sodaliphilus fimicaballi
CACAGGGATGGTCCCCGTGTTCTATAATAGCGACGCAAGCGTTGCCCAGCAGGTGGTAAAGGCCTGCTATGAGGGTGGCGTGCGTGCGTTTGAGTTTACTAACCGTGGCGATATGGCTCACGAGGTGTTTGCCCAGCTCATACGTTTTGTAGCTGCAGAGTGCCCCGGTATGGCACTGGGCGTGGGCTCGGTAGTTGATGCTCCCACTGCGGCGCTCTACATCCAGATGGGTGCCGACTTTGTGGTGGGTCCCATGTTTAACGCCGAGGTGGCTCGCCTGTGCAATCGCCGTCAAGTGCCTTACATCCCCGGTTGCGGCACCGTTACCGAGGTGAGCAATGCTCAAGAGGCAGGTTGCGAGGTGTGCAAGATATTCCCGGGCGACGTGCTTGGTCCCAAGTTTGCCAAGGGTCTGCTGGCTCCCATGCCGTGGTCAAAGTTGATGGTTACAGGAGGTGTAGAACCTACCGAGGAGAATCTCACGGCTTGGTTCAAGGCTGGCGTGTACTGCGTGGGCATGGGCTCGAAGCTGTTCCCCAAGGATAAGGTTGCCGCTGGCGACTGGACCTATGTGACCGAGAAATGCCGCGAGGCACTTAATATCATCGCTAACAACAAATAATCTACAATGGCTCAAACCAACAAAATGACCAGCGTTCGCTGGACGATATGTGCACTGCTGTTTGCCGCAACCACAGTCAACTACCTCGACCGTCAGGTGCTGTCGCTCACGTGGAAGGACTTTATTGCTCCCGAGTTCCATTGGACCAATGCCGACTATGGCAACATCGCTGCAGTGTTCTCAATCATCTATGCCATTGCCAACCTGCTCTCGGGCCGCTTCATCGACTGGATGGGCACCCGCAAGGGCTACCTGTGGGCGATAGGCGTATGGTCGGCCGGAGCGTGTGCTCATGCCCTGTGTGGCATTGCTACGCAGTGGTCGCTCGACCTGCATGGCACCGAGGAGATGATTAAAGCTACTGGCACCATGGCTACTATGGTGGCAACGGTGAGCACCTACTTCTTTATTGCTGCCCGCGTTATTCTGGGTGTGGGCGAGGCTGGAAACTTCCCCGCAGCCGTTAAGGTGACTGCCGAGTACTTCCCCAAGAAAGACCGTGCCTATGCCACCTCAATCTTCAATGCCGGTGCTACGGTGGGCGCCCTTGTGGCTCCGCTGTGCATTCCCAGCATGGCTCATTACTTCAAGACCATAGGCTGGGGCAACGGCTGGGAGATGGCGTTCATCCTCGTGGGTGCGCTGGGCTTTGTGTGGATGGGCTTCTGGATGTTTGCCTATAAGAAACCCGAAGATAACAAGCGTGTAAACGAGGCCGAGTTGGCCTATATCAACCAAGACGCTAATGCTCCTGTCGAGACCGAACAGAAACCCAAGGAAAAGGCGTCGCTGGGCAAGATACTCGGTTACCGACAGACGTGGGCCATCTTCCTTGCCAAGTTTGTGACCGACGGTGTGTGGTGGTTCTTCCTGTTCTGGATACCCACCTATGTGAGCGATGTGCACAACCTGCCCTCGCATCACCCCATGGCTATGACGCTCATCTTTGTCATCTATGCTCTCACGCTGCTGTCGATATTTGGTGGTAAGCTGCCCACTATCATCATCAACCGCACAGGGCTCAACGCCTATGACGCACGCCTTAAGGCCATGTTGGCATTTGCAGTCGTTCCGTTGCTGGTGCTCGTGTCACATCCGCTGGGTACCATCTCTTATTGGTTCCCCATCATCATTATTGGTCTTGCTGGAGCGGCTCACCAGTCATGGTCGGCCAATCTGTTCTCGGTGTGTAGCGACCTGTTCCCCAAGCGCATGCTGGGTACCATCACAGGCATTAATGGTTTGGCTGGCGGCATAAGTTCGTTTGCTATCAATATGTTCTCGGGTTACTTCCTTGACTATGCCGAGGAGACCAACCTTCAGTTTATGGGCTTTGAGGGTAACGATAGCGGCTACTTCATCATCATGTGCTACTGTGCTGTGGCTTACATCGTAGGCTGGACAGTGCTCAAAGCTCTTGTTCCAAAGTATAATCCTGTTGAAAATGAAACAGTTTAACGACGATAACTTCCTGCTGGGCACAGCTACCGCTCGCGACCTCTATCACGAGGTGGCTGCTGAGCTTCCCATCATCGACTATCACTGTCACCTCAGCCCGCGCGAGATAGCCGAGGACCGTCCTTTTGCCAGCATCACCCAGCTGTGGCTGGGCGGTGACCACTACAAGTGGCGTGCAATGCGTGCCAATGGCGTGGACGAACGCTTTATCACTGGCGACGCAAGCGACTGGGAGATGTTTGAAAAGTGGGCTGCTACCGTGCCCTATACGTTGCGTAACCCATTGTATCACTGGACACACCTCGAGCTTAAGACCGCATTTGGCATCGACAAGGTGCTCAACCCCGATAGCGCTCGCGAGATATATGACACCTGCAACGAATTGCTGGCACAACCCGGCTACACACCTCGTGCACTCATGCAACGCTATGGTGTGGAGGCCGTGTGTACTACCGACGACCCCATCGACACGCTCGAGTATCACAAGGCGATAGCCGCGAGCGACTTTGACGTGAAGGTGTTGCCCGCATGGCGTCCCGACAAGGCTGTTGCCGTTGAGGCCCCCGTGCAGTATCGCCAGTATGTTGAACGCTTGGGCGAGACAAGTGGCATAGCGG
>JAGHTV010000394.1 GCA_018065165.1 Candidatus Sodaliphilus fimicaballi
CTGCATGATGGTCGCTATTTTCTTAATGGGCTGGTCCTCGATGTAGAAGAGGGTTATTGCCGTTCGTTCATCGGGCGGTAGAAGCTTGAGAGCTTGCTTTACGGTCATCTCGGCATCGGTTGCTCGCTCGCTGCTCTCGCTTGCCACGTCGGGTGGTGTGTCGTCGCCCAGATGCTCCTCTTGAGTGCGTCGCGTGTAGGTGTAAAACTCGTTGTAGGCGATGCGATACATCCAGGTCGAGAACGATGACATACCCTTGAAGCTACGCAGGTTTATATACACCTTGATGAAGGTCTCCTGCGCCAGGTCGTCGGTGAGCATCTCGTCGCCGTGCGTCAGGTTCAGCAAGAACCGTCGCAGCTTGGGCTGATATGCCTCGACCAGCGTCCCAAAGGCGCGCCGGTCATCGACCAGCACGCACTGTGAGATTAGCCTTATTTCATCAAGTTTACTGAGCATTTTTTTATCTATTGGTTACCCGGCGTAGAAGCGCCGGGCACACTGCTGTTTGCGTTATCGTTAGAGTTCAGGAGGAGTTGTTGTTTCACCAGAGGCTTGCTGTTGGTTCCCTGGCGTAGAAACGCCGGGCACACTGCCGTTGTTTGCGTTAGCTTTTACGTTAGCGTTGCCGTTTGCGTTCGCGTTCACGTTGTTGTTAGCGTTAGCGTTTACGTTAGCGTTATAATAACTGCGTGCTGCCAGGATAGCGTTGCGCTGGTCCATGTAGCTTGCAAACATCTTGAAGCCGCCTATGAACAGGGGGATGCAGAAGATACCTATCAGTGGTTCGGCACCGGTTACGAGGCCAAATACTATACCACCAAGACCTGCGGCTGTTGCGCCCACACCCCTGAGTGCGTGCCAGTTGAACTGCTCGTTCATGGGGTTGAAATGTTGCTTGGTTGCACCTTTATCGGCTGTAGCACCCAGATTGTCGTATGAGCGATAGGGTGGGGGCACAGGAGTGCCTTCGACTGGATCTTGGACCGCGTTAGGAGCCTGTGCTGCCTGTGCGGGGCCGTAAGTGGGTTGCTGTACATATACTGTCCTGTTACCCTTGTCGCTGAATATGCCCTCGGGCAGCGGGTAGTTGTTCTCGATAGCCTTCTCAAGCACTTTGTACTTGCGGCGACGATTGGCGTAACGGAAGTACAGTACGAAGAAGATGATGAGTACTGTAGCTACGATGATGTAACCTACTATCTTGCGTGCGACTCTTGACCAGCTCTCGTTCACGCTGATAAAGGTCTCGTCGCGGTTGCTGGCTTGCTCCTCATAATTATAGTCATAATCTTTGTTATTGTCAACGATGGTGTCGTCGAGGTGCTCAAGAATGTTGCTCTGGGCAATCTTCTCTACCAGGCCGGCTACCTTAGATGTGATGACCACGGTATCGGTGCCGTCGATTATCGTTGCTGTGTCTCCATGGGCAGTATAACTGCTTGTAGCGGCTTGTGTGGGCTGAGCGGCAATCATTGCCACTGCCATGATAAGTGTAATAA
>JAGHTV010000045.1 GCA_018065165.1 Candidatus Sodaliphilus fimicaballi
CTTCATTCCAGCCATATCGTCGTACCTACGGCACATCCTCATGGCTGGCTACATTATCTCATCCCTAGTGGGATGTATGCGTGATATAGTCTCATTACTGAAGAAGTCCCAACCATATAAGGCGAGCTGAAAGTCCGCGTTTTTGATATTCAAAGTGCAATACATATATAATTCCCTTGTGTTTAGTGGGGTATTTTGAAAAAAAGGTGCTTTTTATCGCTGATATACCGAAATTTGGTACTAATTTTGCAACATGGACATGCATCAGGTAGTAAATAGCATTGCAGCTTTCTCTTTCTTGACCTCGTCGGTATTTATATTGATGGTCAAGATTCCTCGCTTGCCCCAATGGAGCAGGCTTAGGATTTGTCGCGTGTTCCTGTCGCTGGCATTTGGCGTGGTGGGTCTGTCGTGCCTCAAGACTGTGTTGCTGGCTCTGCCCACATCGCATGAGGTTATTGAGACCAGTACGCTCATTAGCGGTAGCTTTCAGGCACTCATGTTTTGCTGTACAGGTCTCACCTTTGTGGCTCCCTGTGCGGTCAATCGCTGCTTTGTAGTGCCCATAGTGGTTCTGCTGTTGTTCAATGCTGCGGCACTGGTGACGACGTTGGTGCTATGGCCCCACATGTTTGTTGTGGCGCTTGTTGTGGCTATGCTCGTCTATGTGGTGCTCATAGTGTTCTATCAGCTAAAGTTTTTCAAGCATTACAATAGGCTAGTGGCGGTGACCGACGAGGTAACCGATGAGTATAGCGCTTACAGTTTCCTTTGGATAAAGACTTTCTACATCTCAGTGACGATGCTGGGTTTCTCGGTGTGTGGCATCGTGTTTGCCCCGGTAATCGTTTATGATGTGTGGATGCTTGTGGCGGCCCTGTTCTATGCCTATGTGGTGCTGTGTTTTGTTAACTACTGCAACCGCAATGCGATGGTGGTTACTAATGTATATAACCATGTCAACGCTGCCAATGCCACCGATATAACCGATGTAGATGCTTCTCAGTTCCTGATACTTGAGGATCGCCTGGCCGAGTGGGTTAAGACAAAACGCTTTGTGAACAACAATATCGCATCGTGTGAGATTGCCTGCGAGCTGGGCGTGAGCGTTGAGGTGTTCCGTGCCTATTTCAAGGAGCACCTCGATACCGACTTCCGACAGTGGCGCATGAAGCAACGCATCGACTATGCCTGTGAGATTATGGAAGAGCATCCCACCTATGCCTATGGCATGGTGGCACAGTTGGTGGGCATCAACGACCGTAGCAACTTTACCAAGG
>JAGHTV010000312.1 GCA_018065165.1 Candidatus Sodaliphilus fimicaballi
CATCTATTCAGTTATTATTACAATCGTATTTAGTACAATTAATTTATTTGCTATTGACTATACGCAATATGTTGAACCTTTAATTGGCTCTGCTGGAACAGGGCATGTTTTTGTAGGTGCTAATGTACCATTTGGTTTCGTTCAATTAGGTCCTACAAGCGTTCCACAAGAATGGCCATGGTGCTCGGGATATAATCGATGCGACTCTACTGTCATTGGTTTTTCTCACACTCAACTTAATGGTACAGGAATTGGAGATTTGCATGACATAACAGTTATACCTGTAGTTGGTAAGGTAAGATATGCTCGCGGTAATGTCAATGACGTACAAAGCGGTTTATGGTCATATCAAGACCGTAAATGCGAAGTTGCTCAGGCAGGATACTACAAAGCAAGACTTACAAGATATAATATTGATGCAGAGTTGACGGCAACGTTAAGAACCGGCTTACATAAGTATGTATTCCCCGAAAGTAATGAGTCTGCGATTGTATTTGACCTTGAAAACGGCGGTGGTTGGGACGAAGTAACCTCAAGTTATATAAAGGTGATTAATGACTCTACAATCGTTGGATATCGTCGTAGTAGTGGTTGGTCGTGGAATCATCCGGTTTTCTTTAAAGCAGTATTTTCTCGACCATTTAAGCAGGCTCATCAAATTACAAATAACGAAGAAATTGATAGCCACGAATTAGAAGCCAAAGCTGTATATGGCCGCTTCGATTTTAATACTAATGACGGCGATGTCATTATGCTTAAAGTAGGTACATCGGCAGTCTCAATCGAAGGCGCATCTCTTAATCTCGGTGCCGAGCAGACCGGCTTTGAATTTGACAGAGTTAGAGAAGAGGCCCGCAACGCATGGAACAATCAACTCGCTAAAATCCAAATTGAAACAAATAGTTTGAGCGTGAAGCGTTGTTTCTACACCGCATTGTTCCATACTATGATTGCTCCATCGGTAATGTGTGATGTTGATGGCTCATACCATGGTAGTGACCATGTGAACCACAGCAATCCTGGTTTTGTCAACTATACCACTTTTAGTCTATGGGACACATACAGAGCCGCTCATCCTTTAATGACTATTATACATCCTGAGATGATGTCTGATATCATTAATACTTTGGTAAACATTCGCAAAGAGAATGGCAAACTTCCCATTTGGCACCTTATGGCTCGCGAGACCAACTGTATGATTGGATATCCAGGCGTTCCTGTTGTAGCCGATGCTATTACTAAGGGTTTCAAAGGATTTAATTATGAAGATGCTTTTGAAGCAATGATTCATAGTACAAACCTTGAAGAAAGAGGTCAAAAGTGGCATCGTACACTGGGTTATATACCTTGTGACTCAATGAAGGCAGAATCAGTTGCTTTCGAAATGGAATATTGCCTAGCCGATTGGACCGTTGCTCAAGCAGCATTGAAACTAGGCAAAATGGCTGAATATAATCAATATTTGAAACGCAGTAAGCAATACAAGCGATTGTTTGATAAGAAGACTAACTTTATGCGTGCCGTCGATGGTAATGGAAAGTTTAAAGAACCATTTGATCCGTTTATTCAACGTCATCAAGCCGACGAATATTGCGAAGGTAATGCATGGCAATATACTTGGCTCGTTCCTCATGATGTAAATGGTCTTGTAGAATGCTTTGGCAGCAAGAAAAAGTTGCTTAACAAATTAGATTCTTTATTCGTGGTTACTGGTGATATTGGCAAGGAAGCAGCTCCTGATATGAGTGGATTTATTGGACAATATGTACACGGAAACGAGCCCAGCCACCATATTATATATATGTATACAATGCTCGGTCAACCCTGGAAAGCCGCCGAACGCGTGCGTGAAGTACTAACTACAATGTACAACGATGGCGAAGAAGGACTTTGTGGCAATGAGGATGTTGGCCAGATGTCGGCTTGGTATATACTATCTGCAATGGGAATCTACCAAGTAGAACCGGCAGGTGGTAGATACTACTTCGGTTCTCCCCTATTGAACAAAGCATCTATCAAGGTTCCAGGAGGAAAGTTTGAGATTATTGCTCACAACAATAGTGATAAAAACATTTACATAAAGTCGATACGACTTAACGGTAAACTATACAAGAAGAACTATATTGACCACCGCGACATTATGGCGGGCGGAAAGTTGGAGTTCTTTATGAGCAACAAGCACTAAATATCATTAGAAAATACTTTATTCCCTTACCTTTGCATGGACGCTATAGGGAAGGGATTTGTTTGATACTCCTCTTCCATAGTTGGGAGTGTTGCTCATTTTTACATCGATAATTGCGCCTTTTTTCAGATCTTTTATCAACAAATAATTGTTATCGTATACCTTGCCGTTAAGTTTGTACTGTTCAATATATCGGTTGGTATTGCTAACGCCTTTTGCGTTGATAACTACACGTTTGCCATCCTTAAGTTCAAGAGTTACTTTATTGAAGTAAGGAGCACCCATTACATACTGTCCAGAACCTGGGCACACAGGATAAAAGCCTAATGCAGAGAATATGTACCAAGCCGATGTTTGGCCATTATCTTCGTCGCCACAATATCCGTCGGGCGTTGCTTTGTAGAGGCGGTTCATTACCTCGCGTACCCAATACTGAGTCTTCCACGGTTGTCCGCAATATCCATAAAGATATAACATATGTTGAATAGGTTGATTGCCATGGGCATACTGTCCCATTCCCGAAATTTGCATTTCGCGTATCTCGTGTATAGTAAATCCATAATAGCTATCGTCGTACAATGGTGGCATGTTCATAACAGAGTCAAGCATAGCCACCATGTGTGGTGTAGATCCATAAACGGGGCTAAAATCATTTCCCATCATCTGGATAAGTCCCTGAATATCATGGAACACACTCCATGTATAATGCCAGCTATTACCCTCTGTAAACACACCACCCCACTTGAAGGGATTGAAGTTTTCGTCAAAACTACCGTCTTTCTTCTTACCACGCATTAATTTTGTCTCTGGGTCAAAAAGATTGCGATAATTTTGAGAACGCTTATAATATTTACTAATCTCTGACTCGGGTTTTCCTAATGCTTTACCCATCTGATAAATACACCAGTCGTCGTATGCATATTCAAGTGTGCGTGCAGCACTCTCGTTGATACCAACATCACAAGGTACATATCCTAATGAATTGTAGTATTCCCAACCATTACGCCCAGTAGAAGAAACTCGAGGATGAACAGAATTCGCTCCATGCGTAACAGCCTCCCATAGTATCTCTTGGTCACGAGTGGTTACACCTTGAATAATTGCATCAGCTACAACAGAGGCTGAGTTATTGCCCACCATACAATCGCGATGCCCAGGACTAGCCCACTCCGGCAGGAATCCGCTCTCGCGATAAGCATTTGCCAATCCCTGTTGCATCTTGTCGTTCATACTAGGATATAGCAAGTTTAATAACGGAAATAAACCACGGAAAGTGTCCCAAAAACCTGTATCAGTAAACATATATCCCGGCAATATCTTGCCATTATAGGGACTATAGTGCATAACATTACCATTGACATCTATTTCATAGAAACTACGTGGAAATAACACTGAACGATACAGGCAAGAATAAAATGTACGCAAGTGATCAATATTTGTGTCTTCAATCTCCACTTTTCCTAACACCTTATTCCATTCACTCTTAGATTCTTCGACAACCTTCTCAAAAGAATTATTACCAAGTTCTTTCAGATTAATTAATGCTTGCTCGGGACTTATGAATGAAGACGCAATTCGCAAATTTATTTGTTCATTTCTCTTGCACACAAATGACAGAACAACACCTGTGTGATTTCCTTTTATCTCGCCATTATATTCCTCTAGAGAATCAGAGTACCCATTATCAACTCCATAAATGCAATCAGTGTTATGA
>JAGHTV010000361.1 GCA_018065165.1 Candidatus Sodaliphilus fimicaballi
AAGATGTTCTGCTCTGACTATGCTCTGGTTGTATGCCCCGATTATTGCGGCTATGGCCTCTCGGAGTACAGACAGCACCCCTATCTGGTACAGGGTGTAACTGCACGCAATGTAGTAGATGGTTATATTGCTGCACTTGACCTTGTCAATGACAAGCGCATTTCGGGCGCAAGCGGCAGCTGGTCATTTGCAAGCGATTTTTACACTGACCTTATGGGTTACTCTCAGGGTGGCAGCGTGGCATTGTCAACACTTCGTTACCTCGAGAGCGGACAGGTGAGCGATGCCGACCTCAAGCGCATCAACCTGCGCAATGTCTATTGTGGCGATGGCCCCTACTCGCCCAGGGCAACTGTCAAGCAGTATATAGACTGGTCAAACATGGACGATGAGAAATACAACAAAATGGCATACCCCTGTGTGCTTCCCCTCATCGTGCAGGCTGCTAAGCAGGCCTACGACAACGACTGCATGCACACGGTGAAGTTGGATTCATATTTCACTCCCGAGTTTCTGGCTACCGGCATTGTTGACATGCTCGACACTAAACGCGTTTCCACATCACAGCTCAACGATGTGACTGCAGCAGCAGGTACAGTCAAGGTTGCACAAATCATGAGCGACAATTTTATCAAGCAGGAAGAAGTATTAGATACGATACTTAACCAAAAGCGCATGATGAATGTGTTTAACACTGAGTCTAACGAGTATAAGTGCCTCATGCGAGCATTTGAATACAACGACCTCACCAAGGGTTGGACTCCTCACCACCCGTTGCTGTTCATGCATCTGGACGGTGACCTCGTGGTGCCATACTGCAACATGCAGGAGGTGAAGAAAAACCTGCCTCGTGACCCCAGCAAGAAAATGGTGTTCACTAACCCCTATGAGGTTAAGGACAAAATGTCGTTGATATGGGAACTCATTGCCGATAAAGTCAAAGATGTGTTTGATAATCCCGACCATAGCTCGATAGGTGTATTCTTCTACATTGCTGCTGCAGCCGGCGCATTTGAAGACATGCTTAGTGAATAAAACTGACTACTAAACCCAGAAAGTCCATTCCAGGGTTATATACAAGCAACGGACGCTCAGCTGAGCGTCCGTTGCTGTTTGCTTTATTAGGTAATCTCTCCCCCGACAATGGAACTGTCGGGCACAGTACGCTCCCAATGCGCCTGTTGGTGGAAAAATAATCTGCGGAATCCGCGAGAGGCTCGCTTCGCTCGGTTCTTTCAGTCTATTTTAGACAGTAGAACAAAGGATTTAATTTTAATTATTTTAATTTAAGGGAGGTTCGCTAGTCGCGGCACGGGCTTACGCCCACTAACCGCAGCTCACTCCCTTGAGCTCGCGCCGCTCGGTTCTTTCAGTTTATTTAGACAGAAGAACAAAAGATTTAATTTTAATTATTTTAATTTCTTTCAGTATATAT
>JAGHTV010000096.1 GCA_018065165.1 Candidatus Sodaliphilus fimicaballi
TCACAGGAGTGCCACAAGCGATAGATTCGAGATTGACACTAGGAAAACAATCGGCGTATGTGGGATTGGCTAGAACATCGGCACAGGAATACAATTGTGCTAGTTCTTGGATACAGTCTGTTCGCATTATCCCCGTTATGCCTTGAGGAAGATTCTTTATCTGCTTTGATGTGAGTCCAACAAGTATTATGTCATAGTCTGTAGTTGATAACATTGATCGCAAGAGCAAGAAGTCATCAAGACCTTTATTTTTTTTCCATACAGAAGCAACTCCTAATATGCGGAATTTACCATTATTAACCATCTCGCTTTGAGGCTTGAATGTATTAAGGTCTATGCCGTTAGGTATTACAATGATTGGCTTTTTACAAAGGATGGATTGCTTGATATTATTTCCTATCCATTCTGATACTCCCACTAGTGTTATATTGGGATGTGTAGGAAACAACCGTTTTTTTAATTCGAAGTTCTTGCGAGAGTGATCCAAAAGTGTTTTAGGGAAAACGTGTTGCATAGGGCAATCATTACACTCCGTTTTCCAACGCTCGCAGTCCTTTGATATAAAGTGCATGCAGTGACCAGTAAACGCCCAGCAGTCATGCATGGTCCATACTATCTTGATATTTGTTTGATTGAGGTATTCAAAGAGTATTCGGTAATTCAAATAGTGGTCGTGAATTACATGTAAATGTACAACATCTGGTTGTATACTCTCTATTTGTTGAATCAGTTTGCGAGTTGCTCTGCGAGAACAAAGACCTTCGTTGTCGCGAAGGCTTTGTTCACAATAGTGAAGATAGGTGTCAAGTTTATTTCCCACCTTTATAAGACGTGAAGCTGATGTATTGGAATACCTACCGTAAGCAATGTAACTTTCCCAGCCATGTGCCATTGCACACAGACCTATGTGTTCGGCTATTTTACCGGTTGATCCCCAGTTGGCGGTAACGTTTATTTGAAGCAATTTGGGCATAATTAAACTTTTAGATTCTGCTTTATTACTTCCATTTGGTGGTCGGGATTCCATCTGGTGCCAATTTCTCGATAACATGCATTCCGAATTTCGTCACGGTTGCTGTGATTCTCTGCAAACCAATTGCTGATGGTGTCTGTAAGAGAATCCACATTATCCATTTCAAAGAAATCTCCAGTGATACCTGCTTGTATGGCTTCAAATTCAGGCATCTGCTTTTTAAAACAGTTATGTGTTATAACAGGACAACCATAAGTCAGAGCGTGTATTGCTGTCAGTCCTACATTGCCGGGAGAAACACATAGGGCGGCATTGTAAAGTAGTTCGGCATTTCGGCTTTCGTCGTAGCAAGCGCCATAAAACCATACATCATCGCTAATACCCAAGTCTTCTGTTTTTTTCATCAAGTTGTTTCGCTCAGTGCCATCTCCTACAAATACCAAGTTGTAGTGTTCTCCTCTAGTTTTAAGAGTAGCGAGGGCTTCAATGAGCATAATTAGTTTCTTTTCAGGTGTCAATCGCCCAATGAATATGATTGTGGGATTGTTGTTTCCAAAATGCTCCTTGTATATTTCTGACGGCTTGATGCTGTCGCGTATTGCGGTTTGTTTTCTATAATCAAGGGAGTTGTAAATGCAGAAAACATTATTTGCCGGAATGCCTTGTTCTATCATAAAGTTGCGAGCGTAGCAGGAAAATACAAAGACGCCATCCACATGACGGTATTGCCATTTTTTTAATGCAAGTTGCAGTCGCGATTCTTTGCCATATAATCCGTGAGTCCACACATACACTTTCTTTTTTAGCAACCGTGACAGCCCGAAGAAAAGGTAGTCGGTCACAGAGCGACTCTCGGCAATGGTAAAGAATGCTCTATTCTCTTTTTTGAATAATAAAGAAAGAATCCCTCTCTTCCAGTATAAAGATCTGTGGTTACCATAATGCTCAAAGTAGTTTGTGTTTTTCAGTAGTGACAGGTCCATTTCTTTGATACCGTCCGTTGCCTTTCTAAAGTGCCACTCACAATCATACTCGTGGTCTATGGCAGAGTATATGGCCTCACGATAATGTGCTGCAGTGGTAAATATGAGGATTAAATGTTGTTTCATTTATGATGAAGATGCAGGGATGCCTTTAGCAGTGCTAACGGTTATAATGAGGAATAATGGCCGAATATAGATTCTATTGCCATCTTTTCCTGTTTGGTTAAGCCAATAGAGTATACCAGTGTCAAGTATAGGAAGACTGCTACTAGAGTTGTGATTACTACTCCAGTGACATCTGTTGCCAATTGATGTACTGCTATGCATGCAGCAAGAGATATAGTGAATGGTGGCAGTATATGCTTGAATAGCATTTTTACAAAATTATAGGCGTTGAAATCGGTTATTCTAGAAAATATGTAAACTCGACTTGCCGAGCCTATGGTTTCGCATCCTAAAAATATTACTATAGCAACATGAGCTGGGGCACCGAACTTGAAACTAATCCAGGAAAGTGGTAGGGCAAGCATGCGTATTGCTGATATTGAGATGGAGAACCACTTGATGTTTCCTGTGGCCTGGTTGGCATAAACAAGGCCTCGGGTGAGTTGCTCACACATGCATGCAACGACCATTAGTCGTGAAAACAATACGGTTCCGTTGGGAACTTCCTTTAGCCACAGTGACAGCACTTCTGGCATTAACACTAACAGCGGAATTGCTATTATTGACATCATCGAGAATCCCATTTTTCCTGCACTCATTGACAGTCTGAACATTCGGTCATTGTCTCCTGCACCATGACTTTTCATGATTTGTGGTTTAAAAGAATTTATGACCGATGCCGAAATTGTGTAAAGGTGGCCTTCTATTTGACGCGCAAGGGCAAATGTTGCATTCATGATTGTTCCAAAGAAACAATTAAGCAAGACTGCATAACCCTGGCGAGTTGCAAGGCCGCCCATAACATCGAGTATCGTCCAGCCTGCAAAACTTGCAATTGACTTTATGGGTTTGAATGATGCGATGTATATTGAAATTTCGACTCGATACTTCACTAATGAAAATGTGATGTAGCATGCAGAATCAAATGCTGTCACTCCTGCCATCAACATGCCGTATAATACCAATTTTTCATCAGCATAAATGCTTATTGCTATTGCAATTAATAGTTTCAAAACTGAATCTACAATCTTTAGACACGATACAAATACAAATTGTTCATGAGAATACAACAATGCCAAAAAAGGCGTTGTGCTTATATTCATGAACAAGCTTGCAATCATGAAATAATAAACGCTTTGTGCGGCAAATAGTCTATCACTTGGGATATTCAGTGCTCCGTCAAACAAGAACAAACCCACAACTGCCAACAAAAGTGCGATGATGCCCCCAATGGCAATATGCATCCAAAAACAGGAACTGAATATCTGTTTTGTATTGCTGTTCTTTTCGTCTCCCAAACTTACCGAGAGAAAACGCATTGAGGTTTGTGATAGAGTAGTAGTTATAAATCCAAGTAAAGCAATAACGCCTCCTATCAAATCATAGATGCCATAGTCGCTTGCTCCTAGTGCGCTTAGTATCAGGCGAACAGAGAACAACCCAATTAATACATTCAATATGAGCTCAACATATTGAATAATAGTATTTATTGCAATCTTGTGTATATTGCTTGGCATAAGATTTGACGGCTCAATTATGTGCTTTGCGATAAGTTACAGCGATAAATGTTATGCTGAACAGCAGGCATATTGCAACTAGTTTTGACCAACTTGAAAGCAAGTCTCCACGCAGGACGAACATTGTCAGTGCCAGTATAATCAAGTAATTGCCTGTAAATAACCCATGTTTTTCTCTGTTTTGCACGTGCCAGTAT
>JAGHTV010000192.1 GCA_018065165.1 Candidatus Sodaliphilus fimicaballi
CAATTTAGTTCAACAAAATATTTTTTTATTAATTTTTTAATTTATTTCCTTTTACTTATCAATCATGGTAAAGAAAATTAAGTTTTTGTCACTCGTTGAGATGCTGCTCGCAGCCTTCTCAATGAATGCACAGGTAACTACCTCGGCTATGTCGGGTCTTGTTACCGACGAGAACAATGAAACCCTGATTGGTGCTACGGTTACTGCCGTTCACACACCTTCAGGTACTAAGTACAATGCCGTGTCTAACCTTGACGGTCGTTTCTCGATCCAAGGTATGCGTACTGGTGGCCCCTACAAGGTAGAGGTTTCTTACATCGGTTACAAGACTAAGACTATCGAAGGCATTACACTCGCACTCGGTGAGACTACCAACGTGCCCGTTAACATGACTAACGATGCTACTAAGCTTCAAGAGGTTGTGGTAACTGCTATTGGTTCTAAGTTTGCTGCCGAGAAGACTGGTGCGTCTACTAACATCAGCAGCTCTCAAATCCAGAGCATGCCTACTGTTAGCCACAGTCTTACTGAGCTCACTCGCCTTTCACCCTACGGTGGCAACGGCATGAGCATCGCTGGTAGCGACGGTCGTATGGCTAACTTCACAGTCGACGGTTCAAACTTCAACAACGACTTCGGTTTGAGCGACAAGCTCCCCGGTGGTGGTAACCCCATCTCTACTGAGGCTATCGAGGAAATGCAAGTTGTAGTTTCTCCCTACGACGTACGTCAATCTAACTTCATCGGTGGTGGCGTTAACGCTATTACTAAGTCAGGTACTAACACCGTTAAGGGTAGTGCTTACTGGTTCCACCGCAACGAGAACCTGCGCGGTTACGCTGTTGACCACGTGCAGATTCCCAGCACATTTGAGAAAGACCGCACCACTACTTGGGGTGTTACTCTGGGTGGTCCCATCGTTAAGGACAAGTTGTTCTTCTTCGTATCAGGCGAAATGCAGCAGATCCCCACAGTGGTTAACCGCTGGCGTGCATCTGACAATGGTGTTGCTAATGCTGAGCAATACATCTCTAAAACTACTAACGCCGACCTGAAGCGCGTTAGCGAGTTCGTTAAGTCTAAGTATGGTTACGACACAGGTTCATGGACTAAGTGGCCTGCCGACGAGAGCAACTACAAGCTGCTTGCTAAACTCGACTGGAACGTTAACGACATGCACCACCTGTCACTGCGTTACACTTACGTAAAGAACCGCCTCTGGAACAATCCTAACGCTTCTTCAATGGACGGTGGCACACGTTCTGCTTACAGCCGTGTTTCACAGTACTCAATGTCATTTGCTAACTCAATGTACGGTATGGACAACCTCGTTCACTCAATCGCTGCTGAGCTCAACAGCCGCCTGAACGACAACATGTCTAACAGCTTCCGTATCACATTCGACAAGAAGGACGATGTTCGTGCTTCTAACTCTGAGGAGTTCCCCTTCATCGACATCCTCGATGGTAGCGGCGACATCAACAACTACATGGCCCTCGGTTACGAGCTCTTTACTTGGAACAACGCAGTTCACAACACTGTATGGCAAGTTAAGGACGACTTCACTTACTTCCTGGGTAAGCACAAACTCACTGCTGGTCTCTTCTACGAGCACCAGATGGCCGACAACCAGTACATGCGTAATGGTACAGGTTACTACCGCTACAACAGCGTTGACGACTTCATCAACGGCGCTGCTCCCGAGGTAGTATGTCTTACTTACGGTTACGGTGGCGAGGACAAGCCCGCTGCTCGTGTACAGTTCCACAAACCCGGTATCCTCCTGAGCGATGAGTTCAACCCCAGCGATCGCCTCAAGCTCACTATGGGTGTTCGTCTCGACGGTCTCTTCTTCCAGAACAGCGACCTCATGACCAACAACAAGATTCTTGAGCTTACTTATTTTGACAGCAAGGGCAAGGAGCGCCACATCGACACTGGCAAGTGGCCCTCAGCTAACCTTACAGTTTCTCCCCGTGTAGGTTTCACTTGGGACGTACTCGGTGACAAGTCTCTTAAGGTACGTGGTGGTTCAGGTCTGTTCATGGGCCGTTCACCCCTCGTATTCTTCACCAACATGCCCACTAACAGTGGTATGGTTCAGTACCAAGCACAGCTCAGCGCTAAGAACGGTGTTGACATGAGCCAATTCGCTGGCGGTCTCGTAACCGACGCTAATGGCAAGGCAACTATCGCTGCTCTGCGTAGCAAGCTCATCAGCATGGGTTATCCCGAGAACATCACTCCCGAGCAAGGTGCTAAGCCCAGCACAATCAGTGCC
>JAGHTV010000479.1 GCA_018065165.1 Candidatus Sodaliphilus fimicaballi
ATACTGCTGGTTATGTTTTACAACGACATGTTGCGAGCCCTCACGTTCTCGATGATATTTTACACCTTCTTTGTGGCGTCTTGGTTGCCGCAACGCGAGGGTAATGAGGCCGAGGACGAAATTAACGAAGAGATTAACTAAAACACTAAATACATTATGGAATTTACCGAGGTTATCAAGAACCGATACTCGTGCAAGAAGTATGACACTACGCGTGTCATCAGCGATGAGCAACTCAACGCCATCCTTGAGGGTGGTCGCCTTGCTCCCACTGCCAAGAACTTGCAGGAACAGCACATCTATGTTGCACAGAGCGAGCAGGCTCTGGCTATAATTGACAAGCACACACCTTGCCGCTACGGCGCTACTACAGTGCTGGTTGTAGCTTGGGACAAGAACAATGTTTACACCTATCCCAGCGGCACTCGCGAGAGTGGTGTAGAGGACGCTACCATCGTGGCTACTCACCTGATGCTCGCTGCTGCCAACGCTGGTGTGGACAGTTGCTGGATCAACTGCTTCTATCCCGAGAATCTGGCCAATGAACTTGGTCTGCCCGAAAACGAGGAAATACTTATGCTTCTAGACTTGGGTTATGCTGCCGAGGGAGCCGAGCCGCTGGCCAACCACTTCTCTCGCAAGCCATTAAGTGAAACAGTTACAAAGATTTAATTGACGATATGAAAAAGATATTATTTGCATTGGCATTATTCGGAATGCTTAGTTGCACAAAGACTGTCAAGGAGAAATACGAAGATGTCGCTTGTGGTGGTTATGGCAAGGAATCGGCAATCACTGCCGAGGACTCTGCTGTGTGGACCAAGGCCACTGCCTCTCGCCCCGACCTCAAGGAGTATGTGCTCGTGAGCGTTAGGCGTCAGGTGGTTGCAGGCATGAACTACGATTTCACTTGCCGCGACAAGAACGGTGAGACAAAGAGCGTAAAAATCTACGCTCCACTCCCCGAGAATGGTGACACCGTAGTTACCTATCCCACCCAGCCGTGAAACTGTTCATAGTGAGGCACGGAGAGACCGATGCCAACCAGCAACGCATCTTGCAGGGACACATGGCAAGCCACCTTACCGATAACGGTTGGGAGCAGGCACGCTGTGCCGCTAACAGCCTGGTTGACCGTGGAGCGTCGTCGTGCAGCACAATAGTGTCGAGCGACCTCAAGCGTGCTATGGATACCGCAGGTGTCATCGCAGGTGTGCTTCACTTGCCTGTGAACAGCACCAGCCTGTTGCGTGAGCGAGACTGGGGCACAAGCACCGGCATGCCCATAGCCGAAGCCCGCGAGCGTTATTATCGCGACGGTCGTTGGCAGTTCCCTGAGTCGACCGAGACCGAGGAGCAAATACAAGACCGTGCACGCCGCTGCCTGGCAATGCTGGCAGAGCAATATGCTGGCCAAGACCTGGTTGTGGTGACTCACGGACAACTGGCACGCTACATGATTGCCGCCCACTTCAATTGCCCGTTGAGCGAGGTTACACACATGGTCAACGGCGAGATACGTGTGCTCTCAATTTAGGCGGCAATTGCCCTCAATTGAGGGCTTCAAATATGTAATATTTGTTTTTCTCGCATTTTGTTACTAACTTTGCGATGTATGACTAATAATGTTTTGTACATAGTGGTACCATGCTTCAACGAGCAAGAGGTATTGCCCGCAACCAACAAGCAGTTGCTGGTGTTGCTCGATGAACTGGTTAAGGCTCAGGCAATCTCGCCCGAGTCTCGTGTTATGTATGTCGACGATGGCAGTACCGACGATACCTGGAGCATTATCTCCACTTTGTGCCAGGAGTCGCCCTGTGTCACTGGCGTCAGGTTGGCGGCCAATGTAGGCCATCAAAACGCTCTTGTTGCCGGTATGGAGGCAGCTGCAAAGCGAGCACACCTCATTGTGACCATTGATGCCGACATGCAGGACGATTGCTCTGTAGTGGCTCAAATGCTCGAGCAGTATGAGGCAGGCTGCGACATCGTTTATGGCGTGCGTCGCGAGCGTAAGACCGACTCTTGGTTTAAGCGTAACACGGCACAGGCGTTCTACAAAATG
>JAGHTV010000053.1 GCA_018065165.1 Candidatus Sodaliphilus fimicaballi
GCTCTACATCGAGACCTCTGCTTCCATCCCCGCAAATATATTTAAGGGCTGTACCGGCCTGCGCAGCGTGACCAATGTAAATGCTACTCCCCAGGCGATGAACGAGGCTGCGTTCAGCAACTACAACATCCCCCTGTTTGTAAACGAGGGTAAGGAGGACACTTACAAGGCCAGCGACTGGAAGTTGTTTAGAACTATCGTGAAGATTGGCACTGATGTGGGTGTTCCTGGCGATCTTAACGGCGACGGTATTGTTGATATTGCCGACGTAAATGCGGTTATTGACATGATTCTCACTCTGCAACCTAAGACTGGTGTTGCCGACGTTAACGATGACGGCGCAGTCGACGTTGCCGACATGAACGCAATCATCAATATCATCTTGCAATAAGAACTAATTAGCTCTCACAGAAAGCACAGAACACACAAAAAGGTTAAAAACACAGAACTTTCTGTGTGTGTTTATAGACTGAAAGAGATTAAAATAATTAAAATTAAATTTGTGTCTAAAGGAGTTATCACAGAACTTTCTGTGGATTAAAAATTCTGTGATTTCCGTGGATTCTGTGAGAGATAAAAAGGGCGGACGCAGAGCTCCCTTTTCAGAGGTCCGGGTTATCCGGAAAAGCCGGGGCATCCGGTTTGGAGAAACGCTGACGCTCTTCAGGACTATGATAATACAGGGCTATCGCCATATGGCGGTAGCCCTGGTTGTCTTTACAATATAAAAAGCCACTGTTCCATGCGCGTCTGCACAGGTTTTTAGTGATAAAATGTTGATTATTTGAATTTATGAAAAGGAGAATCTTTTGTTTTTCGGTAAAAAGTTGTAACTTTGCACCCGCTTAAGAAAACACGGTGGAAAAATTTGGCTGCTTGCAACCACTTGAAAAAATGCTAAAACTGCGATAATCATCTACATTATCACTCCCTCAATTTTAGCATTTTCCACTTTTTAATTAATCGTCGTCACGCAAGTGCGACACAAACTAAAAAATTGGAAAATGAACTATTTATTCACTTCTGAATCAGTATCTGAAGGGCATCCCGACAAGGTTGCCGATCAAATCAGTGATGCCATCCTTGACCAGTTCCTGGCCTACGACCCGCAGTCGAAGGTGGCATGCGAGACTCTTGTAACTACTGGCCAAGTGGTTATCGCTGGCGAGGTTAAGAGTGAGGCATATGTTGACCTCATGGAGACTGCTCGCAATGTGATTACCAAGATTGGCTATGACCGCAGCGAGCTCATGTTTGACGGTGCATCGTGTGGCGTGTTTAGTGCACTGCACGAGCAGAGTCCTGACATCAACCGTGGCGTAGAGCGTGCTACCGAGGAAGAGCAAGGCGCTGGCGACCAGGGTATGATGTTTGGCTACGCTTGCACCGAGACTCCTAGCTACATGCCGCTTACACTCGACCTGGCACACATGCTGCTGCGCGAGTTGCAGGATATACGCAAGAATAGCCACTTGATGAGCTACTTGCGTCCCGATGCCAAGAGTCAGGTAACCGTTGAGTACGACAGCGAGACTAACCAGCCCGTACGCATTCACACCATAGTTATCAGCACACAGCACGACGAGTTCATCAAGTCCGAGAATGCACCAAGTACAGCCGACGAGAAGATGCTGGCACGTATACGAGAAGATGTGATAAACATCCTTATTCCTCGCGTTAAGAAGCAGTTACCCAAGGAGGTACAAGACCTCTTTGACGACGAACTTATCCTGCACGTTAACCCAACGGGTAAGTTTGTGATTGGTGGTCCTCACGGCGATACTGGTCTCACTGGCCGTAAGATTATCGTCGACACTTATGGTGGTCGTGGTGCTCACGGCGGTGGAGCCTTCAGTGGCAAGGATCCTAGCAAGGTTGACCGCAGTGCAGCCTATGCAGCTCGCCACATTGCCAAGAATGCAGTGGCTGCAGGTATTGCTCGCGAGATGCTGGTACAGGTAAGTTATGCAATTGGTGTTGCTAACCCTATCAGCTTGTATGTCAATACTTATGGTACTGCACTTGTCGACAAGACCGACGCTGAGATTGCCGATGTGCTTAACGGGATATTTGACATGCGTCCCGCTGCTATCGAAAAGCGCCTCAAGCTGCGCAATCCCATCTATCAGGAGACTGCGGCGCTGGGTCACATGGGTCGCGAGCCTAAGGTGGTAACCAAGTACTACAACTCTAAGTATGAGGGTGATAAAGAGATCAAGGTAGAGCTTTTCACTTGGGAGAAACTTGACTACGTTGACACCCTGCGCAAGGCGTTTAATCTGTAATAAAAGGTTAAAGGGTTAAGGGGTTAAAAGGTTAAGAGGTTAACTGGTTAAAGGGTTAACTGGTTAAAAGGTTAATTGGTTAAAGGGTTAACAGGTTAACAGGTTAAAGGGTTAATATTTAGGTGTGGTTGAGTTGTCCGAGCGGTGCCTCGGAATACAGAACTCCCCAGTTAGCGTTTTCATTGACCTCGAGTTGACGCTCAGGGACCGGTGGAATATCTCAGTTTTCTGTTTTCGTTAAAATGCCGCATTTTAGTTTTCGTATAAAATGATTGCATCAGTTATATTGATACTCATACTCGTGGCCGTGGGGTTGCCGTTGTGGTTGTACGACCGCAAGCATCGTGGCAGTGATGATGGCAATGATGAGCCTGTGGTGCCCGTAAGCGACTGTACCGACGACTGTTGCACCACTCACGAGGTGTGCCCGTCGCAAACTCTGCTTGAGGGGATGGGCGAGCCTGCCATTTACTACGAGGACGAGCACCTAGACAACTATGCAGGTAGGCCTGCCGAGGCTTATGGCGATGACGAGATAGAGGAGTTTCGCGACATACTATACACCCTCATCCCCAGCGACCGCATGGGGTGGTGCAAGTCGCTAAAGAAACGCGGCATCACCATGCCTGCACCCATCCACGACGAGTTCCTGATGCTCATCAACGAGTGACATCACAAGATATACAATAGCCGAGACGAAACTGCGTTTTCGGCTATTTTTATATGTGGAGTGCAAT
This sequence comes from Candidatus Sodaliphilus fimicaballi, assembly GCA_018065165.1. GTDB lineage: Bacteria > Bacteroidota > Bacteroidia > Bacteroidales > Muribaculaceae > Sodaliphilus > Sodaliphilus fimicaballi. The sequence goes on from JAGHTV010000053.1 coordinate 3,023, forward strand.
AAAAATTGTAATTTTGCGTTATTAAATAGATTAAAGACGCCTTTATATGAAAAAACTGTATCGCATCACTCCGCTGGTCATGATTGTGACGGTGATATTGCTTCAAAGCTGTAGTGCTAAGAAGAATACCGCCGGCTCACGCTTTTGGCAGGCCTTAAACACGCGATACAATGTATATTATCACGGCAAGACAAACTACGACGAGCAGATAAAGTTGCTCGAGGACGAGTATCAGGACGACTACTCACAACGCCTGTTTGTCCATCCTGCCGAGGCTAAGGCCAGTCCCAAGGCACCGCAGCCCACAGGAAGCTTTGACCGCACCATCGAGAAGATGCAGAAGGCTATCGCCCTGCACTCAATCAAGAAGAAACCCAAGCGTCCTGCTGGTAAGGGAAATGACCCCAAGTTCAAGGCCTACATGAAGCGTGACGAGTATAACCCCTTCTTGCACAATGCGTGGTACTTGCTTGCCAAGAGCGAGTATATGAAGGGCGACTTCCTCAACGCGTCGGCAACATTCCGTTATATCTCACGCCACTTCACTTGGAAGGAGGACCTCGCTCTCGAGTCACAGGTGTGGGAGGCTTTGTGCTACTGTGCACTGGGCTGGACCAACGAGGCCGACAATGTGCTGGCTCACATCCACATCGACAAGATTGAGAACAAGCGTATACGCTCGCTGGCCAATCTTGCCTATGCCGACTACTACATACGCGACAAGAAGAACGAACAGGCAGTTCCTTATCTGGCCGAGGCCGTTAAGGGTGCCAAGGGCTCGCAAAAGGTTCGCCTCAACTTCTTGCTGGGTCAGCTCTATGAGGAATTGGGTCAGAACGACCTTGCCTATCAGGCCTTCAAGAAGGCTGGTAGCAGCAGTGGTAGCACTTATCGCACACAGTTCAACGCACGCATCAAGCAGAGTGCCGTATATAGTGGCAGCAATGTGAGCAGCGAGGTCAAGGCCCTGCGCAACATGACCCGCTACGACCGCAACAAGGAGTATCTTGACCAAATCTACTATGCTATTGGCAACCTGTACCTGAGTCGTCAGGATACAGTACACGCTGTCGAGAACTATATCAAGGCGGCCGAGAAGAGTACACGCAACGGCGTTGACAAGGCCATAAGTCAGATTACACTGGGCGGTATCTACTTTGCACAGCACAAGTATGACCTGGCGCAGCCCTGCTATGCCGAGGCTATACCGCAAATCAACGAGGACTATCCTAACTACAAGATGCTCAAGCATCGTAGCGATGTGCTCGACGAACTTGCCGTCTACTCGCAGAATGTAACCCTGCAAGACTCTCTGCTCAAGCTCTCTAAACTTCCACTCGAGGAACAAAAGAAGGTAATCAAGAAGATTATCGACGAACTCAAGAAGAAGGAGAAGGAAGAGGCTGAGGCTGCTGCTCGCGAGGAGTATATGGCCCAGCAGAGTGCCAAGGGTAACAATATGGGCAACAACAAGAATGCACCCACCCAGTTCCAGATGAACAACGACAACTCGTGGTACTTCTACAACACTGCAACTAAGAACGCTGGTAAGACAGCATTCCAGCAGCAGTGGGGTAACCGTAAGCTCGAGGACAACTGGCGTCGTCGCAATAAGGCTACATTCTCGTTTAGCGACGAGTCGGTTGCCGACACAACAATGCTGGCTGCTAACGATACCACCGCAATGGCCAACGACAGCACCAAGGTGGACAAGGAAGCACTGAAGCGTGCCGAGGATCCTCACTACGAGGAGTACTACCTGAAGCAGATTCCTACAACCGAGGAGCAGATACAGGCCGCTCATGATGTCATTCAGGAGGGTCTCTACAACATGGGTGTCATCCTCAAGGATAAGCTTGAGGATATGGCTTCGGCCGAGTTCCAGTTCAACGAGCTGTTGCGTCGCTACCCCGACAACATCTACCGTATGGACGCATACTATAATATGTATCTGATGTTTATGCGTTACGGCAGCTATTCTAAGGCCGAGGAGTGCCGCCAGATTATCTTGAGCGACTTTGCCGACTCTAAGTATGGTCAGGCAATGCAAGACCCCGACTATCTTGAAAATCTCAAGAATATGGAGAGCGACCAGGAGGCGATGTATGCACAGGCCTACAGCGACTACCTGAACAACAATAACGATGGTGTACACGCTGCCTATGCCGAGATGATGCGACGCTATCCGTTGTCTAAGATTATGCCCAAGTTCATGTTCATCGATGCGTTGAGCTATGTTACCCAGAAGGACTATGAGCAATTCAAGACAACCCTCAAGGATATGCTGCAGCGTTATCCCGAGACCGATATCACTCCAGTGGCATCGGGCATCGTCAAGCAGCTCAACTCGGGCCGCAAGCTCGAGGGTGGCTCAACCAATACCCGCGGCATGTTCTGGTCAACACGCTTGGGCAACGATACTACACCTGCCGACCTTGAGCGTAAGTTCACTCCATTCAAGGAGGACTTCGACAAGCCGCACGTGTTCATCTTGCTCTATCCCACTGACTCAGTTAGCTCTAACCTCTTGCTCTATGAGGTGGCACGCCACAACTTTAACGCGTTTGTAGTCAAGGACTATGACATAGAGCAGATGACCTTCAGTCGTCTGGGCTTGCTCGTTGTCAAGGGCTTTGCCAACTATGACGAGGTGGTACACTACCGCACCGTCTTTGAAGAGGACAAGGACATGGTAATTCCCGAGGGAATTCATCAGGTGCTCATCAGTGAAGGCAACTTCCAACTGCTGCTCAACGAGGGCCGCTCATTTGAGGATTACTTCAACTATCTTGAGGAACGCAACGACTCGACTGTAGAGGCC
>JAGHTV010000368.1 GCA_018065165.1 Candidatus Sodaliphilus fimicaballi
CCCATCACTGGCCGAACACCTAACCAGCAGTTGCTGGTAAAGACCTTTGGACAGAATGACCTCACATTTGCACTGGGTCCTGCTGGTACCGGCAAGACCTACCTGGCCGTAGCACTGGCCGTACGCGCCCTGAAGAACCGCGAGGCACGCAAGATAATCTTGTCGCGCCCCGCAGTAGAGGCTGGCGAGAAACTGGGATTCCTGCCCGGCGACATGAAGGACAAGATCGACCCCTACCTGCAGCCACTGTATGACGCACTGGAGGACATGATTCCCGCTCCCAAGCTCAAGGAGTACATGGACACCAACGTGATACAGATAGCTCCGTTGGCATTCATGCGCGGTCGCACACTCAACGACGCCATCATCGTGCTCGACGAGGCACAGAACACCACCACTCACCAAATCAAGATGTTCCTCACCCGTCTGGGCATGGGTTCAAAGATGATTGTGACTGGCGATACAACACAAATCGACCTACCCCGCACCGTGACATCGGGCCTTATCCACGCCCTGCGAGTGCTGGGAGGCGTCAAGGGCATAGGCAAGGTGGAGTTTGAGAAGAAAGACATCGTGCGTCACCACCTGGTACAACGCATCGTTGAAGCCTACGAGAAACACGACGCTCTCAAGAAGGCCGGCCTAGTCGACGATGAGGGCAGTCCCGTGACACTCGACGGCGAACAACCCAAGCAAGACAATTAAGTTTTATACTAAAATACAAACAAAACAATGGCTAAAACATTAGTTAACACCGAATTCAATTTCGAAGGACAGCGCAGCGTCTATCATGGCAAGGTGCGCGACGTGTACAACATCAACGATGACATCCTGGTGATGGTTGCAACCGACCGCATCAGTGCATTTGATGTTATCCTGCCCAAGGGAATCCCCGGCAAGGGTCAAGTACTCAACCAGATTGCTGCAAGCTTTCTCGATGCCACAGCCGACATCGTCCCCAACTGGAAACTCGCTACCCCCGACCCCATGGTAACAGTGGGCTTGAAGTGCGAAAGCTTCCCCGTTGAGATGATCATACGCGGTTACCTCACTGGTAGCGCATGGCGCGAGTATAAGGCAGGCTGCCGCGAGTTGTGCGGTGTAAAACTGCCCGATGGCATGCGTGAGAACGAGCGTTTCCCCGAACCCATCATCACTCCCACCACCAAGGCCGAGGCTGGTCACGACGAGAACATCTCTCGCGAAGAAATCATCGCCCAAGGTCTCATCAGCGAGGAAGACTACAAGGTAGTAGAGCAATACACTCGCGCACTGTACAAGCGTGGTAGCGAGATTGCAGCTTCTAAGGGTCTCATCCTGGTCGACACCAAGTATGAGTTTGGCAAGCGCGACGGCAAGGTTATCCTCATGGACGAGATTCACACTCCCGACTCAAGCCGTTACTTCTATGCCGAGGGCTTTGAGGAGCGTTTTGAGAAGGGCGAGGCCCAAAAGCAACTCTCTAAGGAGTTTGTACGCCAGTGGCTCATCGACAACGGTTTCATGGGCAAGACTGGCCAACAGGTGCCCGAGATGACCGACGAGTATTGCGAGAGCGTAGCAGCACGCTACATCGAGCTGTATGAGGAAATCACCGGAACCAAGTTTGACCGTGCCGACGCAAGCGTTGACCTCAATGCACGCATCGAGAAGAACGTGAGCGAGTACCTCGCAAAGAAGTAATCACAAGGTTAGCTGACTAACTCAACACAAGATTCAAACTGCTTCCTGAAAGTGAGCAACAAAGTTGAAAATATTAAGCCCTACAGTGGCGAGGGAGACAAGACCGGGCAAGTGCGTCAGATGTTTGACGCCATTGCTCCGGCCTACGACTTCATGAACCACGCCATGACCATGGGCATAGACAAATGGTGGCGCAAGGTGGCCGTTGACAAAGTCAAGGCCACCCGTCCTGCCACTATTCTTGATGTCGCTACTGGTACAGGCGACTTTGCCATAAAGCTGTATGACGACATCAAACCACAAAGTGTTACAGGAATGGACCTGAGCGACGGCATGCTCGATGTGGCTCGTCGCAAGGTGCAAGAACGCAGCCTGGACAAGGTAATCTCGTTTGAGCAAGGCGACTGCCTGGCGATGAGATTTGACAGCAACAGCTACGATACAGTGACGGTGGCATTTGGTGTGCGCAATTTTGAGCACATCGAGCAAGGCTATCGCGAGATGTATCGCGTGCTGCGTCCTGGCGGCATGCTGTGCGTGGTAGAGTTATCCACTCCCTCCAACGGCTTCATACGCTGGTTCTACGACCTGTACACACTCAACATTATCCCTTTCATAGGGTCGATGAAATCACACGACAAGAGTGCCTATCGCTACTTGCCGCTGAGCATAGCCGCCGTGCCACAAGGCGAGGCAATGCTCGAGATAATGCGTAGCGTGGGTTTTACCGATTGCAAGGTGCGCACACTCACCCTGGGCACCTGCAGCATTTACACAGGCATCAAGCCTGCTGAATAATTTTATAGACGAAACGAATAATTAAGGAAATTTTATAATGGCTACAATTAAGACTATTGGTATTTTAACATCGGGTGGCGACGCCCCCGGCATGAACGCCGCAATACGCGCGGTCACACGCTCTGCTATTTACAACGGATTTAAGGTAAAAGGCATTTATCGTGGTTATAAGGGTCTCATTACCGACGAGATCGTAGACTTCAAGACACAAAACGTGTCAAACATCATACAACAAGGTGGTACTATCCTCAAGACAGCCCGTTGCCAGGAATTCACTACTCCCGAGGGCCGCAAGATTGCCTATGAGAACATGCGCAAGCACGAGATTGATGCCCTGGTAGTGATAGGCGGCGACGGTTCGCTCACTGGCGCACGTATCTTTGCCGAGGAATTTGATGTACCCATTGTGGGCCTTCCTGGCACTATCGACAACGACTTGTATGGCACTGACCACACTATAGGCTATGACACAGCACTCAACACTATCATGTGGTGTGTTGACCGCATACGCGACACTGCCACCAGCCACGAGCGTCTGTTCTTCATCGAGGTGATGGGACGCAACGCGGGCTTCCTGGCCATCAATGGTGCAATCGCAACTGGCGCCGAGGCTGCCATCATTCCCGAGATTTCAACTCACGAGGAGCAACTCGACCAACTCATCGAGAATGGTTTCCGCAAGAGCAAGAACTCATCAATCGTGCTCGTTGCCGAGAGTCCCCGCACAGGCGGTGCCATGGCACTGGCCGACCGCGTCAAGGAGAAATATCCTAAGTACGACACCCGCGTGACCATTCTGGGTCACTTGCAGCGTGGTGGCTCGCCCACAGCGCAAGACCGCATCCTGGCATCACGCCTGGGAGCGGCTGCAATCGACGCACTCATCGAGGGACAACGCAATGTAATGATAGGCGACGACGACGAGAAGATCGTTTATGTACCCTTCAGCAAGGCTATCCACAAGGAGAAGCCCGTTGATCCCGAACTGGTAGAGACGCTGCGCCGCCTGTCAATCTAAAGCTATTACACAAAGTGAAACGACAACTCACCTACATAGCACTAGCCGCAATAATGGGCGCCTGCAGTTGCTCACACAACGAGGAGCAACTGGAGGTTGCAACTGGCGATGCCGAGATTACTGCCCTGGCCGAGGAAGCAGCCGAGCGCATTGCGCGCAGCGACCATAGCGACACACTGGCCATGCAGGAAGCCATAATGTACGCTCGCGCCCAACGCTGCACTCTGGTGATAGCCGGCGACAAGGACGGAGCCGAGACATTTGACAACGCTTTGCGCGACCGACTCAAGAAACTTGACACACAGCTGTGTGACTCAATATTTGGAACTCAACAATGAAGACTATCTACACTACCCTACTCGTAGCACTTGCGGCTGTATTGTCGCTGAGTAGCTGTTCAGGAGCAAGCGACAAGGGCACCAATGCTGCTCTCCAACTCGAGCAAGCCTGGGGCGATGCCGATGCGATAAGAAAAGTGGCAAGCGACTATGTTGCCACTCGTGACAGCCTTTCACTGCCAGGTGAGGCTTGGATGATGAATGATGCCTTCTTCAGCAGATGTGCGGGTAACGACTCGTTGCTGGTGATGGCTCAAGCAATAGCACTCACCGCTACCGAACTGGGGCAGGAAAATGGTCACAAGATAGTTAGTGGCCTGACCGACGGCACCCTTGACGCTCAGAGTGCAACTGCCCGACTGGGTATAATCGATGTGGCTCTGGCAATACTGGGTCGCAGCGAGGAACTGTCCACTTGCTTCAAGGCTATCGACGAGGCAGCTCAAGAACTCCCCGACGATCAGCAAATGGCAGTGTATGCACGCAGTTGCTCACCTGCAGCACTGGGCGATGCTCTGCGACAGGACCGTGCCACCGACAGCCTCACTGCCGACAAGCGTGCAGCAATAGTAAACACCATACTCACTGGCGAGGACCTGGAAACATTCAAGTCACACTACTACAAACACTAATCACCTCCACACTATGAAATCATTTGACCAGTATCTTGCAATAGTCAACGAAGCGATAAACAATATCAAGGACCGCTATCCCAAGCAACCCACCGACCTGTATGCGCCCATATTCTATACAATGTCGCTGGGCGGCAAGCGTCTGCGTCCCGTGCTCATGCTTATGGCATGCGAGGCAGTGGGCGGCAAGGCAGGCGAGGCACTGATGCCAGCTGTAGGCCTTGAGTTGTTCCACAACTTCACACTGCTGCACGATGACCTGATGGACCGTGCCGATGTGCGCCGTGGCAAGCCCACCGTGTATCGCAAGTGGAACGACAATGTGGCCATACTGAGCGGTGACGCAATGCTCACAATGGCAACACAGCACATTGCCCGTGCCCGTGGCGAGGTTCTGCCCCAAGTGATGGAGCTGTTCAACAAGACAGCAATGGAAATATACGAGGGTCAGCAGTGGGACATGGACTTTGAGAGCCGCAACGATGTCAAGGTTGACGAGTACCTTGAGATGATACGCCTCAAGACATCGGTACTGCTGGGCTGTGCTTGCAAGATGGGTGCACTGCTGGGTGGAGCCAATGCTGCCGTAGCCAATGATTTCTACAACCTGGGCGTGAACATAGGCCTTGCATTCCAGCTGCAAGACGACGTGCTCGATGTGTGGGGCGACCCTGCCACATTTGGCAAGGCAACTGGCGGCGACATCATGAACAACAAGAAGACATTCTTGCTCATCAACGCAATGAACATGGCTACAGGCGACGATGCCAAGGAACTCAACCACTGGCTTGAGGCAGCCGACGCCAAGCCCGAGGAGAAGATTCCCGCCGTAACAGCAATATACGAGAAACTGGGTTTGCGCGAGTTGAGTGATACATTTATTAATATGTATAGCAACCACGCACTCGAGACCCTTAACGCAATGCGCATCGACAAGGATGCTGCACAGGCATTTGCCGACCTCACTGCAAAACTCATCAAGCGCGACCGATGATCGACACCCACAGCCACATCTATTGCGACGCCTTTGACGACGACCGTGCACTGGTGGTAGAACGCTCGCAGCAAGCTGGCGTATCGCACCTGATACTGCCCAACGAGAACCTTGCCAGCGTGCCACTGCTCAAGGACTTACATGCCCTATACCCAGCTTACACATCAATGGCAATAGGCCTGCACCCCGAGGAAGTCAAGCCCAACTACCGTGAGGAACTTGATGCCATGCGTGCTATGCTTGACTCGGGAGAGTTTATCGCAGTGGGTGAGATAGGTATGGACCTGTACTGGGACAAGACCTATCGTGCCGAGCAAATGGAGGCACTCAAGATACAACTTGAGTGGTGCCAGGAGAAAGGTCTCCCCTTCATCATGCATTGCCGTGACGGTATGGACGAGGTGCTCGAGGTGCTTGACTCGCTCAAAGGCGATATGCCTCGCGGTGTGTTCCACTGCTTTGGCGGCGACGAGCACGACATAGAACGCCTGCGTGAGCGTGGCGACTTCTATTATGGCATAGGCGGAGTGGTCACATTCAAGAAGAGCAAGCTGCCACAATTGTTGCCCATCATAGGTCTTGACCGCATACTGCTTGAGACCGACGCCCCCTATATGGCACCTGTACCCATGCGAGGCAAGCGCAACGAGAGCAGCTATATTCCCTACATTAACAATCACATAGCACAAGTACTGGGCACAACACCCGAGGAAGTCTCTAGGGTTACCGATGTAAACGCCAAGACCTTGTTTAATTTGTAACCAAAACAATATCTTTTAGTTACAAATCACAATCACAAGAAGACATATTTGCACTTTTGCAATAAAAGTGCCCTTTTCACAGATTGCATATTGAATAAAATTTATTAATTTTGCATACACACTACAAGTAAATGTGTATCAACGCTTAAATATTTACTAACTAAAATATCCTTTTATGAAAAAAATCTTTACTACAGTTTTCATGGCTGCATGCGTTCTCGTTGCAGCTGCTCAAACAGTGAGCACAGTATCTGAGTCAATGCAGCTCCTGGGTGAATCTATGTCACCCAACTGCAAGTATGTCGTAGGTACCAACTACACAACTTTTGCTCCCGCAATCTGGGTTGTTGAAGGCAACACTTATGTTGAATTTACCGAAGTTGAAGAGGGTCAATTCCACGCTGTTAGCAACAATGGTATTGCAGTAGGTACTAAGACTTACGCTATCAAGGCTAACCTCGATGGTACCTGGAGTGAGCTTTATGCCGATAAGGGCGAGCTCATCGAGGAAGATTGGGGTTCATACTATACAGGCGAGGCTGGTTCTGACGCTTGGGGTATCACTCCCGACGGCCGCATCATCGTAGGCGACTACTTCGATGCTAACTACCTGACACGTCCCTGTCTGTGGATTGATGGCAAGCGCGTTGACCTTCCCCTGCCCGACGCATCGGCAGTTCCTTTCGAGTTTGACGGTGCTGGCGCACGCTTCATCAGCGAGGACGGTAAGGTAGTTCTGGGTTACCTCAACGACAACTATGGTCTGTGGCCCGCATGCGTTTGGCGCCAGAACGACAATGGCGAGTATGTTCCCGATCCTATCTGCAAGGACTACTACATGGAAGATCCCGGACAGGGCAAGCCCTTCATGTCATTCGAGGGTCGTGGCATCAGCGCTAATGGTGAGTGGATTACACTCGTTGTTTGTCCCGAGTATGATGTATTTAACTGGGAACAGCCCAAGCTTCAATGTGCTCGCCTCAACCTCAAGACTAAAGAGTTGAATGTTTATGGTGACGGCACACAGGTTATCTCACTCTACGGCATCGCTAACGACGGTACTGCAGTAGGTTTTGAAGATGCAGGTGCTATGTTTGGCCGCAAGGGTGCTGTGTGGTTCCCCGGTCATGACGCTCCCAGCATGTTCTCTGACCTCTTCCCCGATAACGACTACTTCGATAGCGTTACTGGCGACATGGGTTGCTGCGCTCCCGGCGTTATCACTCCCGATGCTAAGTACATCCAAGGTTTCGCTATGACTAACGACCACAACATGTATATCAGTTCATTCATCTTTCAGACCCCCGATGAGCACACTGCTATCAACGACGTAACAGTAACTCCCGCAACCAAGAAGGTTGAAGGCGCTTATGACCTCACAGGTCGCCGCGTTGACGAGAACAACCTCACTCGTGGCATCTACATCATCGACGGCAAGAAGGTTGTTAAGTAATTAACACAAGCACAGTCTAAGTATTCTAGATATTTTTAGTAAGTCTAGATAAGCGATACACACCCTAGTGGCCTATGACCGCTAGGGTGTCTTTTTTGTATAGATGCCTTAATTATTGTATCTTTGCAATGCAAATGAAACACATCACAAATAAGCAGGCATTATGTAAGTTACAGCCGTCAATGAAAAGACGCTGCAGCATGCACGACTATAGCGAACCGGGAATATACATGTTTACCCTCACTGTTGAAGGACGCAAACGAATCCTCGGTACGCTCGTCGGCGACCTTAATGCCACCGATGGTTCAAACAACAGTCCAAGAATAGAGTTGACTGCACTTGGACAAGAAGTAACAAAATGCATTTATAACATTTCCCTCTATCATCCATCAGTTGAGGTTTGGAAACACATAGTGATGGAAGACCATATACATGTGCTAGTGTGTAAGAGAGAAAATAGAGAAACATCTAGGACAAGTAATTGCAGGCCTAAAGGCAGGTTGTAGCAAGGCATACTGGACAATATACCCCAAGCTATCGCTTGAGGCACATAGCCGCTATGACAACTTAAGCAACGACACCACTAGCAACAACGGCATAAACAACAGTGCCACTAGCAACAATAGTACTAGCATTGACAACAACGGCAATGTGCCCGAAGCGACCGCTTCGGGTGACAAGCGCAAGCCTCTCTTTGAAAAAGGCTATCACGACCGCATACTTTCGCGATATGGTCAACTTGAGTTACTAAAGCGATACATCGACGACAATCCCCGCCGTCTTGCCGTAAAACGGCATATGCCACAACTATTTAGAAAATACTTACATGTGGTCATAGGAAACCAGGAATATGCTGCCTATGGAAACATCTTTCTTTTGCGCGAACCCGAGAAAGTACAAGTTGTAGTCCATAGAAAAGACTCTACCGACGAACACCAGAAACACATGAAGCAGTGGGAAACCGTAGTGAATAATGGCGGTGTGTTGGTTTCCCCATTTATCAGCGCTCGTGAGCGAGAAGCACGAGATATGGCACGGCAATACGAAGGAAAACTTATAATACTCAAAGAAAATGGATTCCAAGAGTACTTCAAACCATCGGGATGGGAATTTAACTATTGTGTCACTGGTAAGCTTTTGCTACTGGCACCATGGGCTCATCACAACCAGCAGACTACCATTACACGTGAGCAGTGCATGTCGCTAAACAATATGGCGTTGAGCATCTGCTCTTTAACCACCGAGGAAGCTCATATTATTCACGACAACAATAAAGATTAATATTTTTTATAATTGTTGTATGGGTGATTTGAGCAAGTTTTGCTATCTTTGTAGGTTGATAATTATGTTTAAATTTTTCCTGGTAAGTATTTAATACTTAAGGGAACCGAACAATGGAATATCCATTAATAAAAACCATAATAAATGAAAAAATTTAACCTCTCAATGGCTCTCGTGCTCATAATGCTCGCTATGAGCAATATAGCAGCACAAGCAGCCCAATTCATGACTCCTAAGAGCGAGTTCCGCTCGGCTTGGGTGGCTACCGTATGGTGTCTTGACTGGCCCGCCGAGGCTTCGCGCGGTACTGGCGAAGTTAACGCCACAAAGATGAAACAACAACTCAACGTGTTGCTCGACTCGCTGCAACGCAACAACTTCAATGCCGTGAACTTGCAGGTGCGCTCAATGTGTGACGCATTCTACAAGTCAAGTTACGAGCCCTGGTCAAGCTACATCAGTGGTACTCGTGGTGCGGCTCCTGCATTTGACCCACTGGAGTATGCTGTTGCCGAGTGCCACAAGCGCGGTATGGAGTGCCACGCTTGGGTTAACCCCTATCGCTTCTCAACTGGTAGCGACTGGAACACAGCTCAAGACCAAGAATTGAAAAACAATGGCTGGCTGCTGACCGACGGCTCTACAACTATTCTTGACCCCGGCCAGCAACGCACCATCGACCGTATCGTAGCCGTGTGCAAGGAGATCATCTCTAACTATGATGTTGACGGTATCCTATATGACGACTACTTCTACCCCAACGGTATTCCTAGCAACAGCACTGCTGGCGACTACAAGGAATGGCAGCAAAGCGGCACATCACTGTCGCTGGGCGACTGGCGTCGCGACAACGTGAACCGCTTGGTCAAGGCCGTGTATGATATGATTCAGGAAACTCGCCCCGAAGTGCGTTTTGGCATCTCTCCCGCCGGCGTTGCCGCTTCATCGTCAAGCGTAGCGTCGAAGTATGGCGTTGAGCCTTGCCCCAGGGGCAGCGACTGGCAGTATAACGGCATCTTCAGTGACCCTCTGGCATGGATGAGCAGCCAAACTATTGACTACATGTCGCCCCAGATATACTGGACAACAGTAAGTTCAAGCAACCCCTTTGAACCCATTGCAACCTGGTGGAACAAGATGGCAAAGACATTTGGTCGCCACATGTTTGTATCACACTCTATTTCAAGTCTCACCAAGAGTAGCAAGGGAACAGCCAATCCCCAACCACTGAGCAACTACAACCAGGAGTATATGTACGACGAGTTTGCCAACGAGGTTGAAATCACTCGCGTGAGCAACCTTGACAACGCTCCCGGCTCGGTATTCTACTCTTGCAAGTACCTGTACAATCTGGGTGCTCCCGAAGCTCTTGCCAACTTCCTGAAGCGCACAGCCTATAAGTTCCAGGCCCTGCCTCCCGCAATGCCCTGGAAGACCGGTAACAACCCTGGTAAGGTGAAGAACCTGGCACAAAGTGGCACCAACATCACTTGGGAAGGCTATGACAATGTACGCTACACCGTGTATGCGTTCCCCAAGACAATGGCTCACGACAACTTTGAGAAGAATGTAGAGTACCTGCTGGGTATGAGCTACAATACAACCTACGCAATTCCCGCCAAGTATCAGCAAGGCTACCAGTATGCAGTGTGTGTACTCGACCGCGTGGGCAACGAGTATGAGCCTGAATTCCTGGGCGACAGTTATGACCCACTGGCAGCGCCCGTGCTGGTAGCTCCTGCCGACGGTTCGACCAACTATGCTCCATTTGACTTCACATGGCAGCCCGTTGAGAATGCTACAAGCTACACCGTCGAGGTGGCAAGCGACGCTGCATTCTCTAATGTACTGGGCACTGCAACTGTTACTGGCACAAGCGTATCGACCCGTGAGTTCAAGAACCTGGAGAGCGGAGAGGTACACTACTGGCGTGTACAAGCCAGTGCCGAGGGTTGGGCTAACGGCATAAGCCTGCCTCGCACAGTTACTCCCATCTTCCTGGAGATTACCAAGCCTGCCAACGAAGAGAAGGCTCTTGAGACAACTCTCACACTGGAGTGGAACACACCCGACGCTACTACCGAGGCTACACTCAACATCGCCACCAAGGCCGACATGAGTGCTCCCGTATATACAGTGAAGGCTACTGGTGGCTCACATCAGGTTCCCGCCGGCAATCTGGGCGACGGTACCAAGTACTATGCACAAGTATCTCTCGTCTACAACGGCGAGCAACTCATCTCACCAGTTGTAGAGTTTACTACAATGGTCAAGGCTCCAACATTTGATTGTCCTGCAAGCAGTGGTGCAGCAGTTTATAGCGACGACTTCTTGAGTGTAGTTATGCAACCCGAAGCAGTAAGTTATACAGTCGAGGTGTCTAACTCGGCAACCTCATGGGGCCGCACACGCTTCATCCAGACCATCAACGAAGGTTCAAAGGTTAACGCTCCTGCAGGAGAAATCAAGGTAAGCAGCAAACTCCTGGCCGATGGCACTACCTACTATGCTCGTGCTAAGGCGACTTACCTAGACAACGACGGAACTAACCGCTCAACCGACTACTGCGAGATTGTACCCTTTGTGTACCACGCAACTACACGCCCACATGGTGTTAAGGGCGACATTAATGGTGACGGCATTGTTGATGTTGCCGATGTCAATGCAGCCATTGACATGATTTTAAGTCTGCAGCCCAACAAGCCCGAAGCCGATGTAAATGGCGACGGCAAGGTTGATGTGGCCGACTTGAATGCTATCATTAACATCATCCTGGGGTTGTAAAGGGTTAATAGGTTAATAGGTTAACTGAGTAATTAAGGATCTATATCAATAAATTATTATGAAGAAAATTATTTTTGCTTTACTCATGGTGGTTGCCTCGTGGTGTTCGGCAAGCGCTTATGATTTGCTTGAAGGCGGCATTGCCTATGATTATGCATTCGGCGAAATGCGTGTGGCTCACCTCGACTCCTATAAGGGCGACATAGTGATTCCCGAACAGGTGAAATATAATGGTGCGATGCGCAGTGTCACATCGATAGATTCCCGTACATTTGATGGGACTGCTGTCACATCGGTGAGGTTCCCCTCGACGATGAGGTATGTTTATGATTTGGCTTTTAATAGCTGTAAGCAACTCAAAGCCGTCTACCTCAACGAGGGTTTGATATTAATGGGGGCAAATATGTTTAATGATTCCAGCTTGCCCAGCATTGAAATTCCCAGTACTGTAACAAAAATCAGAGACCATTGCTTCTACAATTGCGATAACTTGACAAGTGTGGTCGTGCCCGATAATGTAATTGAATTGGGAATGTGTGCTTTTATGGAATGTGACAAACTGGAGAGTGTCAAACTCAGTGAGTCGCTCACCGAGATTTCTTATTGCCTTTTACGCGATTGCCCGTCATTGAAGACTGTTGTTATCCCCGACAACGTGACCAAGATAGGCGGTTCTTGTTTCGACGGTAGTTCACTCCAGGAACTTGTTATCGGCAAGTCGGTGAATTTTATTGATGACCTGGCATTGAGGTTCAAAAATCAACCTGTTATTAGGATGCGTTGCACAATTCCTCCCACGGCCAGCAGTCAGGGCCTTAGGACTAATACTGAAATCCATGTGCCTAAGGGGTCTTTGGCGGCTTATAAGGCACATTCTTATTGGGGACGTTTCATCATAATTGATGACGAGCCTGCACCGGTTGCGCCCGGCGACGTGAACGGCGATGGCATTGTTGACATAGCCGACGTTAATGCTGTTATTGATATGATTTTAAGTCTGCAACCAAACAAGCCCGAAGCCGATGTAAACGGCGACGGCAAAGTTGACGTGGCCGACTTGAATGCTATCATCAATATCATTCTGGGATTGTAAAAGGTTAATGGGTTAACTGGTTAATGGGTTAACTATTTAACTGGTTAAAAGGTTAATAGGTTAACTGGTTAAAAGTTTAATGGTGCTTTAAACCCCTTTGATAGAAAAGTAAATTTTTAAACCTCAATAACGGGAATTGGGGCAGCAACAGAACACTGCTTCAATTCCCATTTTTAGAAACGGTAATATGGTAAAAGTAAATGATATCGTGCGTTTTCTCAACGACATAGGTGGCGGACGAGTTACACGCATCGAGGACAAGATGGTATATGTAGAGG
>JAGHTV010000301.1 GCA_018065165.1 Candidatus Sodaliphilus fimicaballi
GGAAGGTCGGGTAGTGACTTTATTGCACTGATTTTAAGGAGCTTCTCGGCCAGTAATAAGTCTAATTGTTTCATGACAGGTAAAGTTTTAGATGTGTTTAGTTTTTGCAAAGGTACAAAAAACAATTCTTACATGAAAGAGTAGGGGCTTTCAATTTCCCCATTTTGTATATTTTAACCCTATTATCGACGCCACACAGCCTTTACAAATCGCTCGTTGCCATAGCTGTCGGTTATCACGCTCACGTCGTCATAGCCCATGGCTTTAAGCATTGCTGCAGTCTCGCTTCCATAGAGGCGATTTATCTCAAAATATAGTCTTCCTCCTGGCTTTAATGCAAGCGAGGCTTCTTGTGAAATTTGCTTGTAAAAAAGCAATGGGTTTTCGTCAGGAACAAATAGGGCTTGAGCGGGTTCGTAGTCAAGCACATTTGGCTCCATTTGGGCTTTTTCGCTCTCGCACACATAGGGTGGATTGCTCACCACTATGTCGAGCGACTCGCGTTGCATGGGCCATGGTTTTAGGGCGTCGGCGTTAACGAATCTTACCTGCGCTTTAATTGATTTGGCGTTGGTTTGTGCTACCGCAAGGGCTTCGGCCGAGATGTCGAAGGCTGTAACACGAGCAAACTTTAATGCCATCGCCAGCGATATTGCAATGCAGCCGCTGCCAGTGCCCACGTCAAGTACATTGAGGTCGGTTGCAGGATTCTCATCAACGATCATGTCTACCAGTTGTTCGGTCTCGGGACGCGGAATGAGTGTAGCAGGGGTTACTGTAAAATCGTGCCCGTAGAAATGTGCCGTGCCTAGCACATATTGCACAGGCTCGTTGCGATTGAGTCGTGAGGCTATCTCGGCAAGTCGTGACTCAACAAACTCAGGTACATCATGGTCGCCACGCAGTATGATGTCAACAGGCTCGTAATTTAGCACATGCTTGATGACCATACGCACTATTGCACTCTTCTCGCCGCTGTCAAGATTGGCGTTGAGGCTGCCCTTGAAAAATGATATTGCTTCGTTAACCGTCATGTTGCGATGCGTAGTTTCTTTGGTTGGTTTTGTTGTGCCAAAGTTACGCTAAAAAGCCCAAACTCGTGCATGCCGAGGCGTAAAAAACATCATTTTTGCGTTAAAAAGGTGTAAAAATGCATTAATAGTGCTTTATTCTCTTAATTTGTGCTGATTATTTCGCCGTTAAGTATTAATTTTGTTATGTGAAATTGTGTGCACTTATTTTATAAGTGGGTTTAGGCACGATTTCGGTGAAAAATTTGTAACTTTGTAAGTTGAAAATAAAACATCAGGTTTAGATGAAACATAATAGAACTCTATACTACTTGCTAGTGGCTTTGTTGACTCTGGGAGTCATGTCTTGTAAAGAAACTAAAGAAGATTCTGATACAACTGTAATTTACAGTACCAGTCCTTCAAGCACACTGGTTACTCGATTTGCCCTAAAACCCAATGTCAAGATTCTTGCCAACCTCGACTCGGTTAAGTTTACTATCGATCAGGACAAGGGCCTCATCTACAATCCCGACTCTCTACCCATGGGCACAAAGGTCAGCAAGATGCTTGTCACAGTGAGCTTTGGTTCAACTATTGGTGCTGCCGAGTTTGTAGTTAAGGGTGAGAAGCAAGACACCACCATCAGGTATTCTGATACTTCAACCGACAGCATTGACTTTACCAAAAATGTCGTCCTCAATGTCACATCGGCCGATGGTACCAACAAGAAGAGCTATCGCATAATGGTCAATGTACATCAGGAGAATCCCGATACACTCGTATTCCCCATCACTGCTCGCCGCAACCTGCCTGCTGCAGGCGACGATAACTACGCAGTGGGTATGGCCAAGCTTGGCGACTTGTTCTATACCGTTGTCAACAACAGCAACGGCCGCTATGTGGGCACTGCTTCAACTCCTGTAGGCCCCTGGACAACTGAGAAGGTTACACTCCCATTTACACCTGTTGAGTCTACTCTCACTGCAACTGCCGATGCTCTCTATATGCTCGACGATGCAGGCAACCTGTTCACTTCAACCGATGCCAAGAGTTGGACATCTACCGGTCAGGTATGGAAGTCGATGCTTGGTGGTTATGTTGACCGTGTTCTGGGTATCTCACAAGTCGATGGCGCTTTGTGCTTCGACGAGTATCCCCGTCGTGCTTCATATGCTCCTAAGGCTGTTCCCGCCAACTTCCCCGTTAGTGGTTCGTCACAACTCATTATGACTGCCAACGAATGGACCATCAACAACATGGCTCTCCTCGTGGGCGGACGCCTTGCTAGTGGTGAGGTTACAGGTGCCGCTTGGGGCTACGATGGCAATGTGTGGGGCGAGGTAAGTTATGACAAGGCTTCTACTCGCTTGCCAGCACTTGAGGGTGCATCGCTGTTCAGCTACTACACCTATATTGTGGCTAAAGACTTCTCGGTAACAAAGAAAGTCGCATGGCTCGTGATGGGCGGTCGCCTGTCTAACGGCAAATACAACCGCTCTACATTCATTTCATATAACCAGGGTATCAACTGGTCGCTTGCACCTACATCACTCTCGCTTCCCGAGTTTATCCCATCAGGATACCATACGCTCGCATTTGTTTGCAACGAGACCATCAGCGTAAACAAGGCTCCGGCACGCGTGTCTAAGCCCATCAACGATTGGGATTGCCACTACCTGTATCTTGTGGGTGGTTATGATGTCAACGACAAGCTCATGAACAATGTGTGGAAGGGTACAATACGCCGCATGGAGTATAAGCCCGTTTATTAATGAACATTTTTCTCCGTAACTATAGAATGAAGAAACTCGCACTCATAGCAACCGTCATCGCATTCTTGAGCACGCTGCAAATGCGTGCCCAGGATTACCGTTTTGAGGTAGGTCCTGCACTGGGTATCTCGGGATATCTGGGCGATGTGAATGATGCCAATATGTACACTCATCCCGGTTTGGTTGCGGGTGGAGTTTTCCGCTATGTACACAATAGCCGCTGGGCATTCAAGGGCAACCTTGTGTATGCTGGTATCAGTGGCAACAGTGCCGACATCGACACTAAGTTCCCCGGTGGACCTTATGAGTTCAAGTCGTCGCTCTTTGACCTGGGTGCTCAAGCCGAGTTCAACTTCTTCCACTTTGGCTCGGGACCTCGTTACAAGAACTATAAACGCATCGCTCCTTATATGACATTGGGCTTGGGTGCAGTTGTCTCTACAGCTGGTGGCACCAATGCCGCATTTGTTCTGCCTATGGGAGTGGGTGTGAAATATAAATTCAAAGATCGCCTCAATTTGGGGTTTGAGTTTACAATGCGCAAGTCATTTGGTGATAAGATCGACGGTATCACCGACCCGTATGGCGTTCAGCATGGCATTGCCAAGAACACCGACTGGTATTCACTTGCAACATTTACGGTTACTTATGAGTTCAGCAAGCGATGCGTCAAGTGTCACTACATTGACTGATGGTAACCAAGCAATTAAGAATTTGTTTTGAATATGTCACTGATAGATAAAATAGACAAGAGCAGGATGCCCAAGCATGTGGCTATCATTATGGATGGCAACGGCCGCTGGGCCAAGGCACAAGGTCACGAGCGCTCTTATGGTCACGAGAATGGTGTGACCACAGTGCGCAACATTACCGAGATTGCTACCGAGCTGGGCATAGGATACCTCACGCTGTACACCTTCTCGACCGAGAACTGGAATCGTCCGCAAACCGAGGTTGACTTGCTCATGAATCTCATCGTTGCATCAATCGAGCAGCAAACACCTGACCTTATAAAGAACAATGTGCGTCTCACTGCCATTGGCGACATGCAGCGCATGCCCCAGTTTGCACGCGACCGCCTGCTCAAGTGCATCGACGATACTGCCCACTGCACTGGCCTTGTGCTGTGCTTGGCATTGAGCTACTCATCACGCTGGGAGATTGTCGAGGCATGCAAGTCTATAGCTGGCAAGGTGGCAAGCGGCGAGCTTGCTGTCGACGCTATCAACGACGATGTGGTAAGTGCACACATGGCTACTTGCGACATGCCCGACCCCGACTTGCTCATTCGCACCGGTGGTGACCTGCGCATCAGCAACTACCTGTTGTGGCAGATTGCCTATAGCGAGCTCTACTTCACCGACAAGTTCTGGCCCGACTTTACCAAGGACGACCTGTGTGAAGCAATCATCGACTATCAGGCCCGGGAGCGGCGCTACGGTAAGACCAGTGAACAAGTAAAAGACCAAAAGTAAAAGATTAAGACAAAACGATACATAATATATATGCGATACAAAATAGTTCTTCTTATAGCAGCATTGGCATTTGGAATTATGCATGTTGATGCCAAGAATTCCAAGGTAACCAAGAATGTTAACGACACTATATACAACCCAAAGATAGTGTTTACCGGTGTTCCTAACAAGTATGAGATAGCCGGCATACGCGTCGAGGGCGTTGAAAACTACGAGGACAACATCATCATTGGCTACTCGGGTCTTTCTATAGGCCAGCGTGTCGAGATTCCTGGCGACGAGCTCAAGACTGCCGCTAAGCGATTCTGGCGTCAGGGTCTGTTCTCTAAGATTCAAATCAATGTCGAGAAGATTTATGAGGACAAGGCTTGGCTCGTATTCAACCTGCGTCAGCAACCTCGCATCTCACAAGTCAACTACCTGGGTATGAAGGGTAGCGAGAAGAAGGAACTATCTGAGCGTATGGGTCTTGTTCCTGGCAACCAGATGACCCCCAACATTGCTAACCGCATCAAGCAGATTGTCGAGAAGTACTTTGCCGACAAGGGCTTTGAGAAGGCTGTATGTAATGTGCGTCAGCGTGAGGACCTCAGCAAGCAAAACGAGGTTATCGTCGACATTGATGTTAACAAGAACGAGAAGATCAAGGTACACAAGATTTACTTTACTGGCAACGAGGTGCTCAGCGATCGCAAGCTCAAGCGCACTATGAAGAAGACCAATGAGAAGAGTGACCTTCTCAAGCTATTCAGCCAGAAGAAGTTTGTTCGCAGCGATTATGATGCCGACCTTCAACGCCTCGTCGACAAGTACAACGAGCTTGGTTATCGCGATGCCGAGATTGTTAGCGACAGCGTAGTTACCTTCGACGACCGCACCGTCGATGTTCACATCACGCTCAACGAGGGCAAGCGTTACTACATTAATAATATTAACTGGGTTGGTAACACCGTTTATCCCACTCATATTCTTGAAAATGTGTTGGGCTTTGAGAAGGGCGATGTTTACAACCAGAAACTGCTCAACAAGCGTACTACCGAGGACGACGACGCTATCTCTAACCTCTATATGAATAATGGTTACCTCTTCTACAACCTTATTCCTATCGAGTCCAAGGTGAGTGGCGACAGCATCGACCTGGAAATGCGTATGTTCGAGGGTAAGCAAGCTCGCATCAACAAGGTTACCATCAGTGGTAACGACCGCCTCTACGAGAAGGTTGTTCGTCGTGAGTTGCGTGTTCGTCCCGGCGACCTGTTCTCTAAGGAAGACCTTATGCGTTCTGCTCGTGAGATTGCACAAAGCGGTCACTTCGATCCTGAGAAGATGGACATCCGCCCCGAGCCTAACGAGGACAATGGTACCGTTGATATCGTACTGGGTCTTGAGTCTAAGGCCAACGACCAGGTTGAGTTCTCGGCTGGTTGGGGACAAACAGGTGTGCTCCTTAAGCTTGCACTCAAGTTTACCAATTTCTCAATGAAGAACCTGTTCCACCCCTCTTCTTACAAGGGTATCATTCCTCAGGGCGATGGACAGACATTCTCAATCAGTGCTCAGACCAATGCTAAGTACTATCAGGCTTATAGCCTCTCGTTCCTCGATCCTTGGTTCGGTGGCAAGCGTCCTAACTCGCTGTCGGTATCGGCATTCTACAGCCGCCAGACTGGTATCAACTCATCTTACTATAATAACCAGTACAGCACTTACCTTAACAACTACTACATGAATGGTGGCGGTTATGGCTATGGTGGCTACGGTTATGGATACAATCCTTACTACTATGGCAATAATTATGGTGGTGGCAACTACTATGAGAACGCATACGACCCCAACAAGTACTTGCAGATGCTGGGTATAACAGTGGGCTTCGGTAAGCGTCTCAAGTGGCCCGATGACTACTTCACTCTCTCGGCCGACCTCAGCTATCAGCTCTACAGCCTCAAGAATTGGGAATACCTTTATTATATGAACAACGGTGTTTCTAACTCAATCGTGTTAGGTCTTACACTGGCTCGTAACAGTATTGACAACCCCTTGTACACTCGCCGTGGTAGTTCGTTCTCATTCAGCATCCACGCTACTCCTCCTGCATCACTCTTTGGCAAGAAGAACTGGAAGGCACTTAGCGAGGCCAATACCGACGCTGCCAAGAAAGAACTCTATAAGTGGATTGAGTACTGGAAGATCAAGTTCCAAGCCCGTACTTATACTCCGCTCAACAACAGCGAACGCTGGACTGTCGTGCTCATGACTCGTGCCGACTTCGGTTTGCTGGGTAGCTGGAACAGGCACCTCAAGTCTCCGTTCGAGACCTTCTATGTGGGTGGTGACGGTATGTCAGGTAGTTACACTTATGCAACCGAGACCATTGCACTGCGTGGTTACGAGAATGGTGCGTTCACACCATTTGGTGCCGAGGGTTATGCTTACGACCGCTTCGTAGTCGAGCTCCACGTTCCTCTCATGCTTTCAACAAGTGCTACTATCTATCCATTAGTCTTTGTTGAGGCTGGTAACGCTTGGCAGAGTGTTAAGGACTTCAACCCATTTGACCTCAAGCGTTCGGCTGGTGTAGGTGCTCGCGTATTCCTGCCCATGATTGGTATGATGGGTATTGACTGGGGCTACGGTTTCGATACAGTCTATGGCAAGAAGGCTGGTAGCAACTACCACTTCATCCTGGGTCAGGAATTATAATGGCAATTAAACTATTTCACCTAAGCAAAGTCTAACAATCAAGATTTTTAAAACTTGAAGATATGAAGAAAATAGCATTAGCGTTAATCGCAGTAGTAGCGAGCATCTTCAGTGCCCAGGCACAAAAGTTTGCTCTTGTCGACATGGAATATGTACTCAAGAATATCCCGACTTATGAGATGGCCAACGAACAGCTCAACCAGCAGTCACAACGCTGGCAACGCGAGGTTGACGACCTCAAGAAGGAAGCCGATGCTATGTACAAGAATTACCAGAGCGATATGGTGTTCCTCACCGACGAGCAAAAGAAGAAGAAAGAGGCTGAGATCGTAGCCAAGGAGAAAGAGGCTTCTCAACTCCAGTACAAGTATTTTGGTCCCCAAGGCGAGCTTTTCAAGAAGCGTCAGTCACTCATCAAGCCTATTCAGGACGACATCTACAATGCCGTAAAGAAGGTGAGCGAGGAGCGTGGTTTCCAGGTTATCTTTGACCGTGCAAGCTCACAGAGCATCATCTTTGCTTCGCCACGCATCGATGTGAGCAACGAGGTGCTGGCTAAGTTGGGCTACTCTAAGTAACGAAAACAATAAAAATATTAACAATACAATTT
>JAGHTV010000066.1 GCA_018065165.1 Candidatus Sodaliphilus fimicaballi
GGCCTCGACTGTGAGGGCGTAAAGCCCTATCTGAGTTGCAACCTGTGTGGCGAGGTGACAGTGTGATTGCAACAGTAAGGTTACAGCACAAAACGTAAATATATATAAACACAATATACTACAAATGAAGCACAGATTTCCACTGAAGAAGTTCCAGCAAATGGATACTCCGTTTTACTACTACGACATGTCACTTCTTGATGCAACCATCAAGGCTATCAAGAAAGAAATAAAAGACCAACCCTATGTGGTACACTATGCAGTGAAGGCCAATGGTAACCCCACCATTCTCAAGGCCATTGCTGCCCACGGACTGGGTGTTGACCTGGTGAGTGGTGGCGAAATCGCTGCATCGCTCGAGGCCGGCTTTGATCCCAGCCACATGGTCTATTCAGGCGTAGGTAAGACCGACCGCGAAATCATTCAAGGACTTGAAGCAGGCATCTACAGCTTCAACGTGGAGTCTATTCCCGAACTTATGGTAATCAACGAGCTCGCCCAAGAGCGTGGACTCGTAGCACCAGTATCAATACGCGTCAATCCTGACATTGATGCACATACCCATCGCTACATCACTACAGGTACTGCCGAGGACAAGTTTGGCATCAATATCGAGATGCTTGCAGCTGCCGTACAGACAGCAAAGAGTCTGCCCGCTATACACCTGCGTGGTCTGCACTTCCATGTAGGCTCACAAATCACCCAAATGAAGCCCTACGCTATGCTGTGTGAGAGTGTAAACTCACTGCTCGACTACTTTGACCGCCACGACATATCATTTGAAATGATCAATGTGGGTGGTGGCCTGGGTATTGACTACGACAACCCCGATGTTAACCGCATCCCCGACTTCCAGCACTTCTTCGACACCTTCCGCCGCAACCTCAAGTTGCGTGAGGGTCAGGAACTGCACTTCGAGCTGGGTCGCTCAATCGTAGCACAATGCGGCTCACTCATCGCGCGCGTGGTATATGTAAAGGAGAACCGCAACAAGAAGTTTGTCATCTTGGATGCCGGCATGACCGACCTCATTCGCCCCGCACTCTACGAGGCACACCATGTGATACAAAACCTTACCTCGCAAGACACCGCCAGCGATACCTACGATGTAGTGGGTCCCATCTGCGAGTCGAGCGATGTATTTGGCCGCAACGAGCAACTGCCAGTGAGCCATCGTGGTGACTTCTTTGCACTGCGTAGTGCAGGAGCCTATGGCGAATCAATGGCCAGCCAGTACAACATGCGTCGCCTACCCGGCAACTACTTTGACGAGTAATGGGTTAATCTTGACAATTAAAATAAAAAGGGTTAGTGGCAGCGCCATTAACCCTTTTGGTTTTTTATTTCGAGGTTTTTCGATATTTCGATAAAACGATGATTCGATTAAGCATTCAATTGATTAACCCAATAACCAGTTAACCTCTTAACCTTTTAACCCCTTAACCTTTTACAAAAATCACACCGTAGCGGTGAGGAGCATCGCGTGACCGTCGAGTTGGAGTCGCTTGAGGCTAGCGGGCACCAGTATGGTCTCGCCGCGGTGCATGGGTGTAATATTACCGTTATCGTCGGTAATCACTACCGTTCCCTTAAGGCACATTACAATGACAAACGAGTCTTTATCGTTTACATAGGTATCAACACCGTCGAGTGCAATGCGATGTACATCAAAGTAAGGACACTTAACCAGCGGCGCATCACCACGCTTGTCGCCAGGATTGGGCAGAACATAGCTGTCATACACCTTATAGTCGATTGCGTCACGAGCCTGCTCGACATGCAACTCACGAGCATTACCTTGTGCATCACGACGATCGTAGTCATACACACGATAAGTGATGTCGCTAGTCTGCTGTACCTCGGCAATGAGATTGCCACCACCTATGCCATGAATGCGACCCGAAGGCAAGAAGAAAACGTCGCCCTCGTGCGACTCGTGCTGTGCCACGACATCAAGGATGGTGTTGTTAGCAACACGCTGCTCATATTCCTCGGGAGTAATCTCCTGCGACATGCCTGAGAGTATCTTTGCTCCAGGCTTATGATCGATGAGGTACCACATCTCGGTCTTGCCAAAGCAGTTGTGTCGCTCGCGTGCGAGTTCGTCGTTGGGGTGCACCTGCAGTGAGAGGTCTTGCTCGGCATCGATAATCTTAACCAGCAGCGGAAACTTGCTACCATGCTGTGCATATACCGCCTCGCCCACGAGTGAGCCCTTGTGACGCTCTATGAGTTGCGATAGAGTGAGGCCATCGTCCTCGCCACCCTTGACAATGCTCTCGTTGCCCTCAACGCCCGAGAGTTCCCAACTCTCGCCCACATTAGGCACATCGATATCAAGACCCTTGAACTCGGCCATACGGTCGCCGCCCCAAAGCACAGACTTGAGCAAGCGATGGAATTTATATGGTTTAAGTTGTGACATTTTTGCGTTATTTTACAAGTGCAAAAGTACAACTAAATAGTCAATAGCAATAATAAGATTGTAGCAATAAGTAACAAAAAAGTGGCTCAGCCAAGAAAAGATAGTGTTACTCTCACACAGATCTCGCCAATCTCACAGATTATTCTTTACTCGCTGAATAATAATTATTCTAATTA
>JAGHTV010000237.1 GCA_018065165.1 Candidatus Sodaliphilus fimicaballi
TATCTAGGCTATATAGGCCTAGATAGGGTAGCTAGATTTTCTAGAATTTCTAGATTTTCTAGATTTTCTAGATTTTCTAGATTTTCTAGACCCAATAACCATTTAACCCATTAACCTTTTAACCTATTAACCTCTTAACCCATTAACCTCTTAACCCATTAACCTATTATTTTATAAGGTTGCCCAGGATGTCGCGCGTGATGGTGCGTGTTGCGGCTTGAGCTGCACTCTTGGCAATCTTGCCTGTTGTAGTGGTGCTACTCTTGCGGGTCTTTGTTCCTGAGATAGTGTTAGAAACCTTGGTACCTATGATTGTAGCAATAGTTGCTGTCACTGCGGTTGCCATAGCCTTGAGGATGCGTTTTCCCAAGCCAGGTTTCTTGTCGGCTTTCTCTTTCTCCTTTGCAGCCTTAGCCTCTTCCTTGGCCTGAGCTTTAGCGTCGGCATCGGCTTGTGCCAGCTGTGCTTCCTTCTCGCTCTCGGCAAGCAGCACCTCAAATGCACTCTCGCGATCCTCGGCCTTGTCGTAACGGCCATAGAGGAACGAACTCTTTACAAGATTGTCGCGCTGGCTTTCGCTGATAGCACCAATCTGACTCAACGGGAACAAGATGCGTGCACGCTGAACCATCGATGGAGCACCCTTCTCGTCGAGGAATGACACTAGAGCCTCGCCTGTCTCAAGGTTGGTAATAGCCTCCTCGGTGCTGAACTCGGGGTTAGCGCGGAAGGTCTCGGCTGCTGTGCGAACGGCCTTCTGGTCCTTGGGAGTATAGGCGCGCAATGCGTGCTGTACACGGTTACCAAGCTGACCAAGGATAGTCTCGGGAATATCGGTGGGACTCTGGGTAACGAAGTAGATGCCTACGCCCTTACTGCGGATGAGACGAATCACCTGTTCAATCTTGTCAACAAGAGCCTTGGGAGTATCGTTAAACAACATGTGAGCCTCGTCAAAGAAGAAGATAAGTTTGGGCAACTCAAGGTCTCCAACCTCGGGCAGTGTTGTGTACAATTCAGAGAGGAGCCACAGCAGGAAAGTAGAATACAGCTTGGGCTGGAGCATGAGTTTATCGGCAGCAAGCACATTCATTATACCCTTGCCGTTCTCGCGGTCGAAGAGGTCCTTGATGTCGAACGAGGGCTTGCCGAAGAACTTCTCGGCGCCCTGGCTATCGAGTGCCAATAGGGCACGCTGGATAGCGCCAACCGACGCGGCTGCTACATTGCCATACTTAGTGGTATACTCGGCAGCATGCTTTGACACATAGTCAAGCATGGCGCGCAGGTCCTTCATGTCGTCGAGCAAGAGTCCACGCTCGTCGGCAACACGGAACACGATGTTGAGCACACCAGTTTGAGTCTCGTTGAGACCGAGCAGACGAGCAAGCAAGTCGGGTCCCATTTGAGACACTGTGCTACGCATGGGGTGTCCCTGCTCACCAAACACATCGAAGAAGCGTACAGGGCATGACTGGAACTGGGGATTGTCAATGCCAAACTCGGCCTTACGCTTCTCGATAAATCCTGACATCTGACCAACCTGGCTAATACCTGATAAATCGCCCTTCATATCGGCCATAAAGCAAGGCACACCAGCCTGGCAGAAACTCTCGGCCAGCACTTGCAATGTCACTGTCTTACCGGTACCTGTTGCACCTGCTACAAGACCGTGACGATTGGCCATTTTACCTATAATACTGATGGGACCATTGGGTCCGTGGGCTACGTATAAGCCATGTTGTTGATCGTACATACTACTATATAT
>JAGHTV010000369.1 GCA_018065165.1 Candidatus Sodaliphilus fimicaballi
ATGTTGAGGGCATACGCAAGGGCAATCCCGCTGTGCTTGGTCAGGCTGTGACACTGGTCGAGAGCCTTAAGCCCGAGCATCAGATTGTGGCTCAGGAGGTAATCACCAAGTGTCTGCCTTACACTGGTAACAGTCGCCGCATAGGTATCACCGGCGTTCCTGGTGCCGGCAAGAGTACATCTATCGATGTGTTTGGCATGCATGTGCTTAACCGTGGTGGCAAGCTTGCCGTACTGGCCATTGACCCCAGTAGCGAGCGTAGCAAGGGCTCTATCCTGGGCGACAAGACTCGCATGGAGAAACTCTCTATCCAACCCAATGTGTTCATTCGTCCCAGTCCCTCGGCTGGTAGCCTGGGTGGTGTTGCCCGCAAGACTCGCGAGACTATCGTGCTGTGTGAGGCTGCAGGCTACGACAATATCTTTGTTGAGACCGTGGGTGTGGGCCAGAGCGAGACTGCCGTTCACTCAATGGTTGATTACTTCCTGCTCATTCAGCTTGCTGGCACTGGCGATGAGTTGCAAGGCATCAAGCGTGGCATCATGGAGATGGCCGACGGCATATGCATTAACAAGTGCGACGGCGACAATGTGGACCGTGCCAACCTGGCTGCGGCCCAGTTCCGCAACGCTCTGCACCTGTTCCCGCTGCCTCCCAGCGGATTCCTCCCCGAGGTTGTGACCTACTCGGGCTATTACGAGCTCAACATCGACAAGGTGTGGGACATGATTGACCGCTACTTTGACCATGTGCGCGCCAACGGTTTCTTTGAGGAAAAACGCCGCGAGCAGGAGAAGTACTGGATGATTGAGACCATCAACGAGCAACTCAAGGCACGATTCTATAGCGACCCCGAGGTTGAACGCATGCTTGAGATGAAGGAGCAAATGGTGCTCAGCAATATGCAGTCATCGTTCACTGCAGCAACCGATGTGCTCGAGTTCTACTACGACAAGTGCAAGCAATAGTTTAATGGCTGAATATACCTACAAATATCCGCATCCTGCCGTCACTACCGACTGTGTTGTGTTTGGCTTTGATGGCGTGCGCCTCAATGTGCTGCTCATTGAGCGAGGCAACGACCCATATAAGGGTTGCTGGGCACTGCCGGGTGGCTTTCTAGAGATTGAAGAAGACGCCCCCGATGGCGCTCGCCGCGAACTCAAGGAGGAGACGGGGCTGCAAGTTACACACCTGGAGCAGTTGGGAGCGTTTGCTAGTCCTAATCGCGACACCCGTGAGCGTGTGATATCGATTGCCTATTTCACGCTGGTGCGTATGGTCGATGTACAAGGAGCCGACGATGCCGTGCGTGCGCAGTGGTTCCCTATAAGCAAGTTGCCCGAGATGGCATTTGATCACCGTGAGATATTTGAAAAGGCTCTGCAACGCATGTCGCAGTTCATCAAGTTGCACACAGGCGACTTTGTGAGTGACGATTTCTCTTACGAAGAGATGGATGCCATCTACTATGCAACCTTGTCGTGTAAATGACATTACCTGCGACGGCAACACTATCAAAGCCTCATCCTGCAAGAACACCTAACCTGCATTTTCTTTTTCCGCCACCAACAAGAGATAGTCAGCTTAATCAGTGGTTGATAAAAAACAACAGATTGCGCCGATTTAGCTGATTTTTCTTTGTATTTCAAGAAACTTGCAGTAACTTTGCATCGCAAACTCGCTCTAAAAAGGTGCAGAATACTATTAATTCTCGCTCTAAAAAGGTGTTATAAGCGTCAAGACTCAACCCTTGAGGAGGATTTCTTCTTGCGTACAATTGACAATCTAGTACCTATCGAGGTAAAGGCAAAAAACGGAACGTCTAAGTCGCTGCGAACCCTCATCGACAGTGATAAATATAACGACATCTCATGGGGTATCAAGCTCGTTGATGGCAACATAGGGGTCGCCAATAATATATTGACAATCCCCTATTTCTGTGCATTTTTGATAAAACGATATCTTAAAACTCTGCGATAAAAACTCTTAAGCTAGAAAAAAGTTTGCGTTTGCGTTTGTGTTTGCGTCAAAAAAAACAGTACCTTTGCAATAGACAACAAATAAACAATCGTTACTAGAATCTAATTTGGAAGTAATATGAAAGATATTGAACGTATTAGAGTGAATTATACTGCCGACCCGCGTCGCTATGAGGGAGTTACGCCTACTCGTCGCATGGGTAATAGTGGACTTGTTATGCCTGAGATGTCATTGGGTTTCTGGTGGAACTTTGGTGCTTACAATACTTATGGCGACTCGCTCGATAAGATGATGTATGCCTTTGATCACGGCATCTTTTGCTTTGACCTCGCTAACAACTATGGTCCCCCCTTTGGCGCTGCCGAGGAGACCTTCGGTCGCATGATGAAGCAATGCTTCATGCCTCACCGCCGCGAGATGATTATCACCAGCAAGGCAGGATATGACATGTGGCCTGGCCCCAATGGTAGCGGTTCGTCGCGCAAGATGCTCATGGGCAGCCTTGACGAGAGTCTGCAACGCATGGGCCTCGACTATGTAGACATCTTCTACTCACACCGCTACGACGGCGTCACTCCCATCGAGGAGACTATGCAGGCGCTCGTTGACATCGTGCGCGCAGGCAAGGCGTTGTATGTGGGCCTTAGCAACTATCCCGTCGACAAGCTCGCACAGTGCGTTGAGTATCTTGAGGCACGCGATGTGCACCCCGTAATCTATCAAGGCAAGTACAACATGCTGTGCCGTGAGCCCGAGGACGGTCATTTGCAGTACTGCAAGGAGCATGGCATGGCATTCACTGCCTTCAGTCCCATCATGAAGGGTCTGCTGACCGACAAATATCTGCACGGCATCCCCGCTGACTCTCGTGCCGCTCTGGGCAACGCAGTGAGCAAGGCCGACGTTGATGCAATCCACGACAAAATCGTGAAGCTCAACGACCTAGCACAACAGCGTGGCAACACTCTGGCACAGATGGCTACTGCATGGCTGCTGCGTCGCGACGAGGTTACTTCGGTAATCGTGGGTCCTCGCACCGTCG
The DNA here is from genome assembly GCA_018065165.1 of Candidatus Sodaliphilus fimicaballi. GTDB lineage: Bacteria > Bacteroidota > Bacteroidia > Bacteroidales > Muribaculaceae > Sodaliphilus > Sodaliphilus fimicaballi. The sequence continues at coordinate 3,026 of JAGHTV010000369.1, forward strand.
ACCAACTCAAGGACAGCCTCACTGCACTGCACGTGGCGCCCTTCAGCCAGGAAGAACTTACTCTTTTTGATAATATACTCGCTGAGTAACAGATTATATAATGAAGAAAACATTATTATCACTGGTGATGGTGATTGTGGCACAGTTGATGTGTGCACAATCGCTGTCACCTGCTTTGCAACAAGTAAATAAGGAGGCCGATGCCGCCATGGTGTCGCCCGTGGGGCGTATGCGCCCGCTCATCGGTATCAGTGCTTCGACCGGTAAGACTACGTCGGTTGTGGGCCAGAACTACTACAACGCAGTGTTACGCGCTGGTGGTATCCCTGTCATCATTCCTGTAGACACCACAACGGCTTATCTTGCCGAGGTGGTCAAGGAACTCGACGGACTGCTGCTCGTGGGCGGTGTGGATGTGGACCCGTCGTTCTATGGCGAGGTCGCGCACGAGAAGTTGGGCGAGGTAGACACCTTGCGCGATGTGAACGAACTCAAGCTCATCAGGCTGGCGTCAAACCGCAACATACCCATCCTGGGTGTGTGCCGTGGCGAGCAGATACTCAACGTGGCACTGGGTGGTACCCTCATACAGGACATTCCGTCGCTGGTCGAGGACCAGAGCCTCACTCATCGCGTCACTGCTGGTAACCAGCGTATACACACCATCGACATCGTCCCCGGCAGCATACTGCACAAGATACTAGGTAAGACTTCGCTCGAGGTTAACAGTGCCCACCATCAGGCAGTGAACAAACCTGCCAATGGTGCACAGGTAGCTGCCAGGAGTGCCGACGGCGTGGTCGAGGCTATCGACTTCTATCCCTGCCGTCGCATACTGGGTGTGCAGTGGCATCCCGAGGGTTTCAAGGGTGAGGACGAGGACATGAACAAGATATTCAACTTCTTTGTGGGCGAGGCTGCATTGTACTGCAAAGCAAAGGGTATCCATAGCCGTGTGCTCTCGGTTGACAGCCACACCGATGCTCCGCTGAGTTTCACCCGCCAGCACACCACGCTGGGCCAGCGTTGCAGCAACCGTGTGAACGTGCCCAAGATGCAAGAGGGCTACCTTGACTCGCAGTTCCTTGCCGCATGGGTGTGGAGCGATACCTCTGAAGTGAAGAGTGGCAAAAAGACCTATGTGCCCCGTCCGCTCAACGATGCAACGTTTGACAATGCGTGGGCCAAAACGCTGTGGCTCATCAACGTCACCAAGCAGCAGATAGCTAAGTATAGCGACCTGTGCGGCTTTGCAACTAGTCCCGACGATGTTGCTAGCCTCAAGGCACAAGGCAAGAAGGCTATATTTATAGGTGTAGAGAACGGCCTGGGATTGGGATATGACCTCACGAAGGTGAAACAACTCGCCGACATGGGCGTGAAATACATTACCCTCACTCACACTCGCGACAATCAGGTGTGCAACTCGTCGAGCAACACCGCCGACGGCAGCAAGGGTCTCACAGCCTTTGGTCGTAAGGTGGTCAAGGAGATGAACCGCGTGGGTGTAATGATAGACCTGTCGCACTGCAGCGAGGGCACATTCTGGGATGTGGCTAAGTTGAGTA
>JAGHTV010000489.1 GCA_018065165.1 Candidatus Sodaliphilus fimicaballi
TGTTTTCAAAGACCCAAGATGATGTTGATGACAGCATTCATATCGGCTACATCAACGGTACCATCGCCATTGACATCGGCTTCGGGTGCGTTATCCTTAAGCCCCAAAACCATGTCGATGACCGCATTCACATCGGCTATATCTACGACGCCATCGCCATTGATGTCGCCTTCAATTACAGAAGTATAAGGATCGTAGTCACATACCTTAAACTCACGATAACTAGTCCAACTATTATAACCTGATTTCGTAGGATTTCCTATAAAAACATGATATGTTGACCCCACAGCACCATCAACCTCTCCCTTGAAATGGACAGTTGCCGACTCTCCACTCTTTAAAGTAATAGTGTCTGATGTAATAGTCCTAGAATACTTCCTAGAACCGTTTATGTATGTATAGACGAACAAACTCACCACATTAGACAGATACCCATCTTTAAGAGTAATCTTTGCAGTGGCACGCACATCGTTGGCAGGCATCTCTGGAGCACCGAGAGTAAAATCATCAAGCACAATTACAGTATTGCGAACCGTAATGGGAATTGAACCGATAATCTCTTTTTGAGCATTACTAATAGTAAGCATGTAATCGCCAGCAGTGACCTTTGGATTAATATCAAAACTTAAGTTTATAGAACCATTTGCAGCAAGGCCCAGCCAAATAGGATCATCTTGTTGCTTTATATCAGAACCTTGCATCAACGATATGTATATATAGTCATAGTAGTCTATTAAACCGTTATTCGTCACCTTTAGCTGTAAGTTGAATGGATTGTTTTTGTAAACAGGATTGATGCTGGTAACCATATCGCTTGCAACTATATAGCTCGGCTCATTATGTTTACTAAAGTAAGCATAGCCATCCCTAACCTCCATCTCTACAACATAATTATTGGGGGATAATCCTGTAAAGAAACCAAAATTTTTACCATCCTTTAGATAAGCATATCTAATATAATATTTACCTTCGGCCAATTTGGGACTGGGCGTAAACTTGGCATCTCGTAGATAGTAAACTATACCAACGGAGATGTCAGTAGCATCATATACATAGCAGGTATCAATATAACTGGTTGCATCTATTTTGGGCTCAGTTACTGCAAAGAACCATTGCAAACTCTCGTTCCAATCCTTTATTCCCGACATTATTGGGTTTACATAGAAAGAAGCACTTTCCCCAAGGGCAACTGATGATACACCTGATGATATATTAGTAACAGTACCTATAGTACCTACATCAGTTGATGGTGAGTCTCCATCGTTGGGCATGATACGAGTAATAATAGCTTGATCAATATTAAAGCCTCCATAAATCGAACCAGTACCATGCTCGCGAGGATTAAGCATTGAAAGGATGAAATAGCCGTCAGACATTCCTCCCCAGCCCCAGTTGAAGTGGAAGTAGCCCTCAGTGTCATATCCATCGCACACAAATGCATGACCATCCGAGCCAAATCCCGAATAGTAAATTGGGCGAGCGACATCAAGTTCGTCGCGTATGATTTTTTCCCAAGTTGCCACGTCATAGTAGTTGCGAGTGTACATTTGAACACTCTTGTCATAACCGAAATATGCAGAAAGAGCTTTTACAACATCGACGGTATAAGCACCACTAACCTCACCATACTTCATATTGACCGATATACCCACATCGCTCATCAACTTTGCCACAGCAGCATTTTGCACTTCGGTATTACTGCTGTCGTAATTATCGCACATGTTATCCCAATCATAAACCGAATTGGAGAAATCAGCACTCAGTGTAACTATCTCTTTACCGTTAATTCTCCAATTGTAAGAATGTGAACCTGTACCCCTCTCTGGCCACTTGTGATAATACATGATTTGTGCTACAGCTGTTGCCACACAACCCGTCACACAACGTACAGAGTCTTTATAAATGGGGCACATGTTGTTATACGGTGCGCTCTGGTTCCAATTACAAGTGAGTAACGGCTTCACTTCTTTATCTATTGTTTGAGCAACACGCACCTCATCGGGATGCAGTTTGAGGTATTCAAACTGACGCTGATACTCATCGAGCCAATATTGGAGTCCATCGGGAATGTCCTGGGCATTGAAAGAACCAGAGTCGGCATAACCTAATACAGGAATAACGGCATCGTCGGCTGCAACTATAAGGTAACCTGCTTTGCCAGTGCGGTTGAATACATAAATCTCAGACTCGCCAGCCTTGCTCACACATGCGTGTGCGAGTTGGTAACCGGTCTGTTGTGTGTTTGATTGTATACGCAAAGAAGCATTCTTATTCATGAACTGCAGAGCACGCTCAAGGGCCTGTGACTGTGTTATGGTAGCAGCCTGGGACAATGCGAAACAAGCGACAAATGTCAATAAGGAAATGATTCTTTTCATATGGTATTTTTATTTTACTATTGTTTTCAAAGACCCAAGATGATGTTGATGACAGCATTCATATCGGCTACATCAACGGTACCATCGCCA
>JAGHTV010000153.1 GCA_018065165.1 Candidatus Sodaliphilus fimicaballi
TGTTTTCAAAGACCCAAGATGATGTTGATGACAGCATTCATATCGGCTACATCAACGGTACCATCGCCATTGACATCGGCTTCGGGTGCGTTATCCTTAAGACCCAAAACCATGTCGATGACCGCATTTACATCGGCTATATCTACGACGCCATCGCCATTGATGTCGCCTTCAATGTCATCGGGCTGCTCAATAATGGTGATATAACGCCACTCGCTCCATAAGTACATTTTTGAAGTGTCGTTGGGATTGCGCAGAGCAATCTTGTATGTGGTACCAATCTTACCGGCAAACTCGCCTTGGAAATTGATAGTCGTTTTACCACCCGCAGGAATTGTCACGAAAGGTGATTGAAGTCTCTTGAGAATGGCGGTAGTAGACACATCGCAAACGAACATCTCAATATTACCAGCATAAACACCAGTACCCGAGTTGATGATCTCAGCACTTGCTCTCACATCGGTTGCGGGCATCTCGGTACCAGACGTAAAGTTGTCATACTCAAGGTAAGACTCAAGACCACCATCTAAGACTTGTACAGGAATTGTACCTATGATGTCCTCGTTGCAGTCGAGAATCACGATATCGGCCTCACCAGCTACCGAGGGAGCTGTAAGTCGTGTCTTGAATGTAAAGCTCTTGGCTTGAGGAACAGCAACCTTCATAGCAGGAGAAAACTCTCCTATTCCTGTACTGCTACTCATGCCCACATAGATATTGTCAAAATACTCGCTGAAGGCATTACTTATGGTAATCTCGGCCTCGAATGTCTTGCCCGAGTAAACACCCGAAGTGGGAGTAGCCGATGCTGTAAGTCCTGTTCTGGGAGCGTGTGTATCAAAGTAAGCCTTACCGTTAGAGACTGTCATCTCCACGATATAGTCACGCACTGAACTTCCCTTGAAGAAACCCAAGTCGGCAGAATCTTCATTGCGTATATACACAAGGCGCAAGTAGTAAATGCCGTTGGCCAGTGATGACGACGGAGTGAATGACATAGTGGCACCATACCCACTTATGCCGGCTGTGATGCTTGAAGCGTCTGCGTATGATGTACAGAATTGAACTATATCATCTCTTGTCGGCTCAGCATCAATAGCCTTAGTAGCCAAGATTCCCCAGTAAAGTTTATTCCAGTTGGGGGTTCCACTCATACCAGTATTAGTCAACTTGAATGTAGCATTTGTATCAAGATTTACAAAGCTGTTTTCGGGAGTAATCTTACATGTACCACTCAATGGCACATTAGGAGCCTCGCCACCCTCATCGGGCTTGAAGTTGATGATGATTGCCTGGTTAGAATTGTAACCTCCCTCAAACGAACCAATACCTTGTTCCTGAGGATTGAGCATAGAAACTAGGAAATATCCGTCGGAACTACCACCCCATCCCCAGTTAACATGGAAGTAACCGTCGGTATTGTAGCCGTCAAAGACAAATGCATGACCACCATTGGGGGCATATCCAGTATAATAAACAGGTCGTTTAGCATCGAGTTCGTCGGTAAGCATCTTCTCCCAAGTCTCAATGCCATAGCAATCGCGTATCTCCATGCGTAGGCCCTTGTCATAGCCAAAGTAGTTAATGAGTGCATTTGCAATAGAATTATTACCAGCTCCACTCGTAGCACCATAGCCCATATTGGCACCCACACCCACGTCATACATAAGCTTGGCAACAGCCGCGTTGTGAGTAGCAAGGCTATTTGAGTCATAAACATCGTCCATGAGATCCCACTGGTAAACTGACTGGCTGAAGTCAACGCTCAGAGTCTTTACATTACCACTCTTGTTGACATCGCACTGATAAGAATGTGAGCCAGTACCACGATTGGGCCACTCGTAATAATTCATGATTTGTGCACACGCTGTGGCTGCGCATCCTGTAACAGCGCGATATGTGCTACCACCATTAGTGTAGGTGGGACACATGTTGTTGTAGGGAGCACTTTGGTTCCAGCGAGTAGTAACCAATGGCTTTACGTTGCGGCTGAAGCCGTTGATCTTGCGAGCCTGCTCGGGGTGCAGCTTGAGGTATTCAAGCTGGCGCTGATACTCATCGAGCCAGTACTGCAAACCATCGGGGATGTCCTGGGCGTTGAAAGAGCCAGAGTCGGCATATCCCAGCACGGGTAAAGCCTGGTCATCGCCCGAGACAATAACGAAGCCATCATTCTGATTGCGGTTAAACACGTATAAATCGACCACCCCCACATTGTTCACTGCAGTGTGTGCAAGTTGCAACTGAGAGGCCTTGTTGACTCCTTGAACTCGCATGGCACTGTTGCTTGACATGAAATGCTGAGCAATCTCAAGAGCCTGAGTTCTAGAAATGGTTGCAGCCTGAGCAAGTAAGCCCATAAATATTACGACAACTGAAAGTGTAATTCTTTTCATATTTTAGTTTTTTGTTTATTTCACTTGCAAATTTATTAAAAATGAACAATAAACACAAAAAAAGCGAGGAAAATCACTTCCTCGCTTTTCAAACCAAATATATCTTGTTATTTATTTTACATGAACTTTTGCACTGCAGCCTTGAGCTTGTTAGCGTCCTCAACGCGTTCAACAACCTCGCCATTCTTGATAATGAACGTAGTGGGAACACCCATAACCTGATACATGCCCACGTTCTTAGAGTTAACGCCACTGGGGTCGTAAACAGTAATCCAGGGCAAGTTGCGAGCAGCTTGCAGCCATGCAACATTGTCGGCATCAAGACTTACCTGATAAATCTCGAGGCCAGCGCCTTTGTTAGCCGAATAGATATCGTTGAGCAGCTTGTTGAACATGGGAGAGAAGTCGCCCTGATACATTGTAAAGTTAAGAACTACGACACGATTTTGAGCTGATACCTTTGACAAGCTGTGAGTAACGCCCTTGTAGTCGTCGAGAGAGATGTCGAGCAGGGCAGTCTCGGTTGCATGGATTGTGTCGGTTGGTTCCTTAGCTGCACGACGACGTTGCTGACCATCGAGAAGAACCTGCACGAGATAGTCGGTGCGAGGATCGTTGGGGCGGAAGGTATTGAACGAGTTGGCCACGGCGCCAATGATGCGCAGGTCGGCATCGTCAAGTGGATCAAACAGTGGTTCATCGCCAATGTACTTGTTGATTGCATAGTAAGCAACGATACCATCGGGCTCAACGATAATTTCCTTAGCAAGTTTGTCCTTGAAGGTCTTGATTTGAGCGGGAGTAGCCTTGGCAAGTGTCATGGCCTCCTTGTCAATCTTCATGATTTGCACAGCATGGTCACTACCGCTAACGGTGTAGTCGGTTGCAAATGCAGCAAGCTTAGTGTTGATAGTGATGTGGTCAAGACTATCGATGGGGAAGCATATTGCCTGGCCAGCGTAGCGCAAACGATAAATATTGGGGAACTCGGGAGCCTCACTGCCAATGCTGAAAGAACCGTCGTTGCCAACATTTACCGAGTCGACAATGAACCACATGCCATTGCTTGAAGATTCGAGCACAAGCTTAACGCTATCGGTAGCACCCTCGATTTTACCATCAACCTTAAACTGGTTGCCAGTGCAAGAGCTGAGCACTGCTACAGCTGCAATTGCCAATAAAAAGATATATTTTTTCATTTTACAGAGTTTTCACAAAATCGATGCGAAATTACAAAAAATCTTGAAACTACACAATAAAACCACCCCTACTAGTTATAAAAGACCTTTTTTAGCTGATAAATTATTCATTCGCCTTCCTCCTCAAAAACAAGCCTAACAATATAATCACATGGGTACGGTGTTATCTTTATGTCACTGCCATCAGCAAATGGAGAAGAAAGAAGTTTAACCTCGCAACTATATTCACCGTCTTTTGCTATATTATTTCTTATTACAAGCGCTATATCGTAAAAATCCTTATTCTGAATTGCAAATTCATATTCATATTGTGAAAGATGAAAACACCCCGAACTGTAATTCTTGACTTCTAGATATCTCTTTACATCTGGTTTATCTATAGTAGAATAACTAAAATCATAATGTTCATTATCGTTACCACTAATAATATTTCCCGAAGAACATCTATTGATATTAATAATATTTTCGCTGTTGTCCAACCATTTTTCAACAACGTTTTCTGCCCAATCACCACTAATTTTCTTTTCTAAATCAGTTATATAGGCTTTTTTATGTATTGTTACATTTCCTTTTTTTTCTCGTAAATATGGGGTTACACTTGATGCTTTAGTAATATTTTTTACATTTATTATCTCACTATTTTTAGAAATACTTCCTTTCGATAAAATATTTGTTTTTTTATTCTCACACATACTCCTAAAACAGTTTTCATTACCAGGAAAACAAGTAATACTTTGTTGATCTAAATCCATATTTATGATTCCGATTCCAAAATCCAATGCAATACCCTTATATGGTTCTTGGATAATATCACAATTTACGTCGGAATATTGGAATATTTGTTCCCTTGAAGGAATAATAATTGAATTCCCTAAATACTTTTGTATTATTTTCGTCCAAGAATCATATAGAATGTTATAATAATCCTTGTCTATGTCTTCATATTCAAGACTTTTAATTTGCTCAGACATTAGACGCGTTATCTCCAAAAAATATTTTTGTTCCTCTATTGATTTATTGCACAGAACTCTATATAACCAATTCGTAACTTTTTTATATATCTGTTCGT
>JAGHTV010000459.1 GCA_018065165.1 Candidatus Sodaliphilus fimicaballi
AATTTATATAAATCTTGTTTTCTAGCAAAGAAAATTCAAAAAAAAATGTCTTTTTTCTTAAAAAAACTATCAAATTGGGCTATAAAGTAGCATAATAAGTACTTTTTGAGTAATTTTGCGTCACTTTAAGTTATTGATATGAATGTAGGACGAATGGGGGCGGCAATTCCGCCTGTAACCAAGAATTTATTAATAATCAACGCCCTTTTGTGGCTTGCAACCATTGCTTTCAGGCAATCGGGGTTTGTCGATCTTGAACAGTATTTGGGACTTCATTTTTGGCGTGCTCACGACTTCAATGCGGCACAATTGTTCACTTACATGTTCATGCACGATAGCTCTGGCATCACTCACTTGTTCTTCAACATGTTCTCGTTGTGGATGTTTGGTGTTACGCTCGAGCGTGTGATGGGCCCCAAGAAGTATCTATTCTATTACCTTACCTGCGGCCTGGGTGCTGCGGCGGTTCAACAACTCACTTGGGAATTTACTTGGCAAAATGAGTTTGTGGTTGCTATGGCTAACCAGAATGGACTCACTTTTGATCAGGTGCGCAATCTTTTGGCTTCAGGCGAACTTAACGATATCGTCCAGCAGTTCCATGGCATGCTCGTCACTGTGGGGGCCAGCGGTGCTGTTTTTGGCATTCTGCTTGCCTTTGGCATGTTGTTCCCCAATTTGCCCATGTACATCATCCCATTCCCATTCCCCATTAAGGCAAAGTGGATGGTTATAGGTTACGGCCTTGTTGAACTGTTCTTTGGCATGACTGGTGTGATGAGCGGTGTAGCACACTTTGCTCACTTGGGTGGAATGCTGTTTGGATTCATCTTGCTCATGTACTGGCGCAAAAATATAAGAGGAGGTTACGGCAATGGCTATTATTGATGAACTTAAGCTCAAATACAAGCAGGGCTCAATGCTCATGCGCATCATCTACATCAACATTGCTATATTTGTGGTGATGATGTATGTGGGTCTTTTTGGCTTGTTGTTCAACTATCAGGTGTTGTCGGTGTTTAAGTGGGTCGAACTGTCAAGTAACCCCTGGGAGGTATTGTATAAGCCTTGGACACTAATAACTTACTCATTTTGTCACACCGACATGCTTCACATCCTGTTCAATATGTTGTGGCTGTACTGGATGGGTCGCATATTTCTTGAGTATTTTACATCCAAGCAGCTTGCAGGCCTCTATGTGTTAGGTGCCTTAGGCGGAGCTGCTCTGTTCCTGTTGGCCTATAGTTACATACCGGCTTTCTCATCGCCGCAAAGTTATATGCTGGGTGCATCGGCATCAGTTATTGCTATAGTTGTTGCTACGGCGGTTTACTCGCCCGATTACAAGATAGGTTTGCTGTTCATAGGTATGGTATCGCTCAAGTGGGTGGCAATAGTAACTTTGCTGGTTGACTTGCTCAGTATCAACACTCTTGAGAATGCAGGAGGACACATTGCACACTTGGGTGGTGCTGTAGTTGGTGCTGTTTATGCATTGATGATGCGTCGCGGTCACGATATAACTGCTCCACTCAATGCTACAATCGACGCATTGTTCAGTTTGTTTAGTCGCAAGAATAAACCCGGTGTGGGAGGTCCAGTTGGTGGTACTGCCTATCGTGGTAACAACCAGCAGCAATCACATGCAAAGCAGCAGGCTAACGAAACCGAGCTTGACCGTGTTTTGGCCAAGATTAAGCGTTCGGGCTACACTGCACTTACCGACGAGGAGCGTGACATCCTTTTCAGTTTTTCTAAAAAGAAGTAGAGATTAACGCTAACGTAAACGCTAACGCAAACGGCGGTGTGCCTTGTGTTTTATCGCAAGGTTTACACATAACGCAAACACATTGAAACACTTTATAGGCATAGCTTCAATCCTGATAGCAATTGCTACTGCAATGGTGCTGTTGCTTTCGGCCTACGGTGGTCACATCGACCCCCGTAGTTTCGCTTTGCCCTCAATTGTTACCCTAGGATTGCCTATGGTAGCATTGACATCGCTGCTTGTGCTGGTGATGTGTGTGCTGGCTCGTAGCAAGTGGGCGGTTTTGATTGTGTTGGCAGCAATCCTGCTGGCCTGTCCGTCATTGAAATTGTTGTGTCCACTTAGCCATTCACAGGAGCCTCAACATCCCGACAGCACATTCACTGTCATGACTTGGAATGTGATAGGCTTTGAGCCTGTGAGCGACAATACTCCGTGCTCTACAATTAATGCGATACTCGATGCCGACGCTGATATAGTCTTGTTGCAAGAGACTTCGCTCGATGGCTATGACGAGTTTCTCACACATTATCAGGTCACTCCTGTCAAGGACAAGGTGATGGCTCGCTATCCTTATCGCTCACAGGGGCCTCGCGACCTGGTCATATTGTCCAAGGTTCCATATACAGTAGTGCCCGATACCACATTGCGTAACAATCAGCTTATCGACAACAACGGCGAGCACTATCACAACTATGGCAAGGCGTTTGACCTTGTAATCAAGGGACACCAGCTACGCGTCATCAGCTTGCATATGCAATCAATAGGCCTGACGAGCGACGATAAGCAACTGTATAACGATATCGCCACCCTCAATCGCAAGGTGAACACTAAAGATGAGTTGCGCGATGTGAAGCACTCGCTGTACGATAAGTTGTCTGGAGCATTTGCTCGTCGTGCTGGCGAAGCCGATGCTGTACGCAACATAGTCGATGCATCGGGTACTAATGTGATTGTGTGTGGCGACTTCAACGATACGCCTGGCAGTTACTCTTACCTTACAGTGCGAGGCGATGACTTGAACGACTCTTATGTTGATTGTGCCACTTGGCCCACATATACCTTCAACAAGGATCGTTTCTATTTTAAGATAGATCATATGTTTTATCGTGGTGATATGAGAGCAATTAAGGCGTTTAGTCCACGAGTAGGGGCTAGTGACCATTATCCTCTTGTAACCACATTTGAGTGGAAATAACCTATCCTTATGGCAAGGAGAAAGAAGAGTAACATATTATTTACTGCAATGACCACCTTGTGTGTCATCGTATTGCTGATGTGTGCTGGCGGTGGTTACTGCAATCCTGCCCTGTATGGATTTGTGCCTGGTGTTATGACTTTGCTCTTGCCTGTGGCTGTGGTAGTTGCATTGGCTTGGTGCATTGTCTTGCTTCTCACTTGCCGCTGGCGTAATGCTGTGGCAGTGGCAACAGCATTGATACTCACATCGCCTGTGTCGTGCTTGCAATGTCCTCTCAACATGCCTCAAGATTGTGGCGAGGGCAACACATTTACCGTGATGACCTACAATGTAGCGTCGTTTCCTCACATGTACACTCAAGACACTAGCACAGTGATGCGCAACATTCTCGACATTGATGCCGACTTTGTCCTTATGCAAGACATGCCACACTGGATACGCGACTACCACTACGATACGATTAAAGGACTAAAGCCTTATTATGAAGAGCTTAAGCGTAAGTATCCTTACCGCTCTCATCCCTATGCCGATGAGGTTGCCATACTGTCGCGTTACCCGTTCACAATGGATACTATTGTACCGGCAAAACGCGGTTTTGAATCGCTTAGCTATTTACAGGATTTGGAGCATCATCCGGCGATGGCCTATGATGTTGTAGTAAATGGACACAAATTGCGTCTAATAAGTGTACACCTTCAATCCTACGGCTTAAGCAACGAGGAGAAAGGTATTATGGGTGCTGCCCCACAAGATACCTTAAGCATTATGCCAGGCAGTAAGCTTGAACACATGTCGTTTACCGATAAACTCAACCGAGCATTCTCACTGCGAGCCAGCGATGCACTCGCATTGCGTGAGGCCATAGACCGCGGGCCTCAAACTGTGATTGTGTGTGGCGACTTTAATGATGTGGCTGGCAGTTACGCTTATCGCACCGTGATGGGCGATGATATGAACGACAGCTGGGCTCAAGCGGGTAGGGGATATGCGTGGACATTTGCCTTGCATCGCTTCTATTTCAAGATTGACCATATCTTGTATCGTGGGCCACTGCAGGCCGTAGATGCTAAGGTTTACAACAAATTGCCACTCACCTATACTGCCAGCGACCATTATCCGCAAGTGACAAAATTTGAAATATATTGAAACCAAATCGCTTCGCTACTAAAACTTAAAACAAAAACAAAAAATGCGGCCAAGAAATTTTAGAAATTATAAAGTTTGGCAAGATTCTATTAATTTTGCAACTGCAATATATCAGGAAACAAGAAGTTTCCCTAGTTATGAGAAATACGGTTTGGCTAGTCAATTACAGCGTGCTGCTGTAAGTATTTCGAGTAATATAGCTGAAGGAGCGGCAAAATCAAGCGATATAGATTTCGCACGTTTCTTGGATATGGCTTTAGGTTCATCTTATGAGGTGGAAAGCCAATTATTAATAGCTAAAAATATTGGTTATTTTAATGAAGATATATTTAGTAAATTATTAACTGAGAATATTGAAATTCAAAAGCAGTTAACAAGTTTTGCTGCAAAAGTGCGCGAAGCTTAGTTTTCGTTTTCGTTTTTCGTATTTCGTTTTATTTATAAAATTATGAAAAAGATTGTTTTATTAATGCTTGCAGTTCTGTGTATGTGCGGAACAGCTCAGGCAGCTAAAAAGAAAGTTGTGAAACAGACTAATCCTTTCATGGCGGAGTATACTACTAAGTATGCTATCCCTCCGTTTGACCAAATCAAGTTTGAACACTACATGCCCGCTCTCAAGGCTGGTATCGAACAGCAAAACAAACAGATTGCTGACATCATTGCTAACACTGAGACTCCCAACTTTGAGAACACAGTGCTCGCACTTGACAACAGTGGCGAAATCCTGAATAAGGTATCATACGTGTTCATGGCTCTTGTTGAGAGTGATAACACTCCCGAGATGCACGCTATCGCTGAGGAGTTCATGCCCATGATGACTGCTCAAAACGACGAAGTTTACATGAACGAGGCTCTCTTTGCTCGCATCAAGGCCGTTCACGACAATGCCAAGGCTCTGGGTCTCGACGCAGTTCAGTTACGCCTTACCGACAAGTACTACAAGCGCATGGTACGCAACGGTGCTCTCCTTAGCGAGGAGCAAAAGGCCGAGCTTAAGGAAATCAACAAGAAGCAGTCTGAGATTTCTCTGTCATTCACTAATAATGTGATGAAGGAAATCGCCGAGAACATTATCTGGGTTGACAACGCTGCTCGCCTCAGTGGTCTTGCCAAAAATACTGTTGAGGACGCTGCTCGCCTGGCTGAAGACAAGGGCCAAGCTGGCAAGTGGGCGTTCACTGCTAGTGCTTCGACTCGCCTCGATGTGCTTGGTAGCGCCGACGACCGTGACCTGCGTCGCGAGATGTATGAGACATACACCTCAACTGCAAGCCGTGGCAACGAGCGTGACAACTCGGCCAACATCAACAAGCTCATCCAGTTGCGTCAACGCAAGGCACAACTGCTGGGCTTCGAGACATTTGCCGACTATGCTGTAGATCCCGTTATGGCTCACACCGTTGATGCTGCCGAGGGTCTGCTCATGCAAATCTTTACACCCGCTATCGCTAAGGTTAAGGAAGAGGTTGCCGATATGCAAGCCTACGTTGACGCTCACGGTGGCAACTTCAAGATTGCCCCCTGGGACTACTATTACTATGCTGCTAAGGTTAAGGAGCAAAAGTATAACTTTAACGAGGAAGAGGTTCGCCCCTACTTCGAGGTAAACAGCGTGCTTAAGAATGGTGTATTCTGGGCTGCTAACAAGCTCTACGGCATCACATTCACCGAACTCAAGGATGCTCCCAAGTACAACCCCGAAGTTACCGTTTACGACGTTAAGGATGCTAAGGGTAATCACCTTGCTGTATTCATGACCGACTATTTCCCCCGTCCCACTAAGGCACAGGGTGCCTGGATGAGCGAGATGGCTACTGAGTACAACTACAACGGCA
>JAGHTV010000309.1 GCA_018065165.1 Candidatus Sodaliphilus fimicaballi
CTACTGAGTGTATCCAGGAAAACATGACTCTGCGCAAAGTCGCAGCCCACTGCGTTGAAGAGACCGACGGTCTTTTCATCACATTACCCGAAGATGACCTCGCATATCAGGACACATTTATTAACGCATGTCGTGAAGCAAGCATTAGAGCAGACAAGATTGATCCGGCAGAGGCTCGCAGACTTGAGCCATCGGTAAACCCAACCCTTATAGGTGCAGTCCGTATACCCGATGCTTCAATCGACCCCTTCCGCCTTACAATGGCCAACATCTATGACGCCCAACTTCACGGAGCCACAGCACTTACCTATCACGAAGTGACCGAGCTCATCATCAACCAGAATAGAGTTGAAGGCGTTAAGGCTTATGACCATCACACAGGAACCACTAAGGAGTTCCGTGCTAAAATCACTATTAACGCCGCAGGTATTTGGGGCACACTCATTGCTCAAAAGGCTGGCGTTACAGTGAATATGTTCCCCGCAAGAGGCGCGTTGCTCATCTTTGGTCACCGCGTAAATAACATGGTAATCAACCGTTGCCGCAAGCCGGCTAATGCCGACATCCTTGTTCCCGACGACACAGTATGTGTAATAGGTACAACTAGCGACCGCGTTCCCATGGACACAGTTGACGACATGAGAGTAACTCCCGCCGAGGTTGACGTACTGCTGCGTGAGGGCGAGAAACTGGCTCCCGCACTGGCAACAACCCGCATCTTGCGTGCATATGCAGGCGTAAGACCTCTCGTAGCCGCCGACAACGATCCTAGCGGCCGTAGCATCAGTCGTGGTATCGTTTGCCTCGACCACGAGACTCGCGACGGTCTGGCAGGTTTCATCACAATCACTGGCGGTAAGATGATGACTTATCGCTTGATGGCCGAGGATGCAACCAACCTTGCTTGCAAGAAACTCAATATTAATAAGGAGTGCGCTACAGCAACCACTCCCCTTCCCGGTTCAGAACCCGCAACCGAGGCACTGCCCAAGCACACTGTTGCTGTGATGGCTGCCGAAGGTCGTCACGGAACCCTGACAAAGCAAATTGCAGAAACAACCGACATCGTTGACGATGCACTCGTATGCGAATGCGAACACGTAAGCGTGAGCGAGGTCAAGTTTGCAATGGACAACCTCCATGTTAACAACCTGATAAACCTGCGCCGCCGCACACGCGTGGGCATGGGTACATGTCAGGGCGAGTTGTGTGCAGCTCGTGCTGCTGGCGTCATGTGTCGCGAGCAAGAAGACGCTGCTAAGGTCACAGCCGACCTCGCAACATTTATCAACGAGCGCTGGAAGGGTGTACAGCCCGTAGCCTGGGGCGACAACCTGGCCGAGGCTCAACTCACATCACTCATATATGAGGGATTGGGCGGAATTAATCAACTTAGAGGAAAGGAGGAACTGCAATGAAGTTTAATACTATAATTATAGGTGGAGGACTTAGCGGTCTTACTTGCGGTATTGAACTCGCAAAGGCTGGCCAAAAGGTTGCCTTGGTTTCTACCGGTCAAAGTACGCTGCACTTTGCATCAGGTTCGTTTGACCTGATGGGTTACACCCCAGATGGCAAAGCAGTTGCAAATCCTCTCGAGGCAATCGCTCAGTTGGGCGAAGGCCACCCCTACGCTAAGGTTGACGGTGTAGAGGCTCTCGCCACTAAGGCTCAGGAGCTGCTTGCCGAGGCTGGCGTAAAGACTAACGGCAAGGCAGACGCTAACCACTGCCGTCTCACTCCACTGGGAGCCGTTAAGCCCACATGGCTGTCACAAGAAGACTACCTGACCATTGACGGCGACAAGCTGGCATGGAACAAGGTGGCACTGATGAATATCATAGGTTATCTCGACTTCCCCACCAAGTTTATCGCTGAAGGTCTGCGCAAACTGGGTGCCGATGTCGAAATCAAGCCTATCACACTGCCCGAACTCAATGCCGCTCGCAAGAGCCCCACTGAGATGCGTGCGACAAACATTGCTAAAGTGCTGGGTAACGAAGAGATCGTTAAGCGTCTTGCTGGCGAGATTAACGCCAAGGCTGGCAATGCCGAGGTTGTATTGCTTCCTGCAGTGCTTGGCATCAAGAACAGTGCACTTGCACAACTGCTCAAGGAGCAAGTGAGCAAGCCTGTTCACTTTGTAGCAACTATTCCACCGTCAGTACCTGGCACTCGCCTGCAGGCATTGCTGCGCAAGCGCTTTGAGGCACTGGGCGGAACATTCATTCCCGGCGACAAGGTAGTTGCTGGAGAGATAAGCGGTAACACTCTCAAGAGTGTAGAAACAGAGAAACTCGTGGGCACAAAGCTCGTAGCCGACAACTTTGTTCTGGCTGCAGGTTCATTCATGAGCCGCGGTCTTGTATCAGACTATGTTAAGGTATATGAGCCCATCATGGGTCTCGATGTTGACTACATTGCCGATCGTGCTGCCTGGACTAAGGATGATGCTCTCGAAGCTCAACCCTACATGGAATTTGGCGTTAAGACAAATGCACAGTTCCAAGTGTCAAAGGACGGCACCACACTGACCAATGCCTATGCAGTGGGTGCAATCTTAAGCGGTAACAACAGAGTTAAACTGGCTAATGGCGAAGGCGTTGACATGCTCACAGCCCTCACCGTTGCTAATAACATTCTTAAAAAATAACGATCATGGCAGAAGAAATGCAACTGAAAAACATAAGCGAGAACAACTTTGAGCAATGTCTCAAGTGCTCGATTTGTACAGTATACTGCCCTGTATCGGCAGTTAACCCTGCATATCCCGGTCCCAAGCAGAGTGGTCCCGACGGCGAACGTTATCGCCTCAAAGATCCCAAGTTCTACAACGAAGCACTCAAGAAGTGTCTCAACTGCAAGCGTTGTGAGGTAGCATGTCCCAACGGAGTAAACGTGGGCGACATCATCCAGAAGGCTCGCATGAAACACAACACCCACTCACCCAAGTTGCGCGACATTATGCTCGCTAACACCGACTTTGTGGGCTCAATGGCAACTATGGTGGCTCCCATCACCAACTTTGCACTGGGTCTGGGCGTGAGCAAGGCTGTGCTTCACTCGGTAATGGCAATTGACAAGCATCGTCAATTCCCCGCTTATGCCGGTCAGAAGTTTGAGACTTGGTTCAAGAAGAATGCAGCAGCTGAACAAGATAAGTATAGCAAGCACGTGAGCTACTTCCATGGCTGCTATGTAAACTATAACTTCCCCCAGCTGGGTAAAGACCTTGTTAAGATAATGAATGCCTGCGGTTATGGCGTTCACCTGCTCGACAAGGAGAAATGCTGCGGTACTCCCCTCATTGCCAACGGCCTGTATAACCAAGCCAAGAAGCAAGGCGAGACCAACATGGACTCAATGCGTAGCGCAATCGCTAAGGGTCACACCGTGGTAACTACCAGTTCATCATGTACATTCACAATGCGTGACGAGTACACTCACCTGCTTGAGATGGACAACCACGATGTGCGTGACCACATCACATTGGCAACTCGCTTCCTGTACCAGCTCATTGACGAGGGCAAGCTGAAACTCGCCTTCCGCGACGACTACAAGAAGCGCGTGGCTTACCACTTTGCATGCCACATGGAGCGTATGGGTTGGTCTATCTACAGCACATCACTGCTCAAGATGATTCCCGGCCTTGATCTCGTATTGCTCGAGTCACAATGCTGCGGTATCTCAGGTACCTACGGTTTCAAGCGTGAAAACTATGAGACTTCACAAAAGATAGGTCAATCACTGTTTGACAACATCAAGGAGGCTAATGTAGAGGCAGTAACCACTGACTGTGAGACATGTAAGTGGCAAATCGAGATGTCGACCGGCACACCAGTGCTCAACCCCATCTCAATTATCGCCGACGCACTCGATGTAGAAAAGACAATAGAACTCAACAAATAACGTTATATTAAAGAATAATATCAACAATGGCTAAAGAAAACGTTTACAGTTCTCTGGGCGAAAGCAGAAAGAAATTCATGTCATGGCAGATGCGCACCATCCTCGTGACAATGATTGGCTATGCTATCTTCTACTTCGTACGCAAGAACTTTTCAGTGGCTATGCCGGGCATGACTGCTGAGTATGGTATTACAAACAAGAGTTTTGGTTGGATCATCTTCTTCGGTTCACTCACTTACGGTATGTCACGTTTCGTAAATGGTTACACCGTTGACAAGTACAAAGGTCGCATTGTAATGGCCCTTGGTCTCATGCTGTGTGCGTTGTCAAACTTCGCATTCGGTTTTGGTGCAAACCTTAGCTCTCTCATCACAGGCGTTGAGAATGGTCCTGACTTCATCAGCATCCTTATCCTTGTGATGGGTGTTACAATCATCCTTAACCAGTTCTTCCAGGGTATGGGTTATCCCCCGTGCGCACGCATCCTGCCTCACTGGATTCACCCCAGCGAGCTTGCAACTAAGATGTCAATCTGGAACTGCTCACACTCAATTGGTGCTGCTCTGGCAGTAGTTGTATGTGGTTACCTCCTTGGTTCAATGGGTCAGGACCTCAGTGCTAACGCTGAAGTTGTTGCCAACATCCAGGGTAACCTCGAGGCTAACGATGTTAAGGACGCTGCTAACCAAGCTCTTATCTATGCTGCACACTATGGTGCATGGAAGTTCTGCTTCTATGTTCCTGCATGTCTCGCACTCGTAGGCGCTATTGGTATCTTCATCGGTCTGCGTGACGAACCCAAAGAGGTTGGTCTTCCCGATCTTCCCGACACAGGTCTTGGTGGCCTTAAGGAAGGTGGCATGAGCGCAGCTCGTCGCAAGAAATTTGAGAGCGTTATGGTATGGAAGAACCGTTGGGTATGGACATTCTGTATTGCTAACCTCTTTGTATATGTTGTACGTATGGGTGTTCTCGACTGGGGTCCCAAG
>JAGHTV010000122.1 GCA_018065165.1 Candidatus Sodaliphilus fimicaballi
TAGTAAGAGAGTTGCCACGAACGAAATAAATCTCAACATTGAAGTTGCAAGCACCTGCAGCCTGCTCGCTTGACAAATTCTTTGCTACAACCTGATTAAAGGCGATGCCCTTAACATGAACAGGAAGAATGCCATAAGCTGACTCCTCATACCAGTTTTGAACTGCAGTAGCACCATCATAAACCGCGCTACCCTCGGCAAACGGAGCATCCTTGCCTTGGAGCAAGAAATACTTTCTAGAACCTCCTGCGGGAGCCTTGGCCATAGAACCACTGCTTGCAGCTGCAACCTTTACATAATCACCATCAACATTCTTAACCATGACGATTGCGTTGTAACCCATCATACCACGGTTATCGGGCATAACCTCAACATTCAAGTCAAGACCAATCTTTTGAGGATTGAGGTTATAGTAAATGGGATTGGGAACTGCATTGTCCTTCTTGTCCAAGTTGACATTGTCAAAGATAAGGTCAACATCAGGCTCTGGGAAATCTTCGCTAGCCATGTAAAGGTTAGGATACCAGTCATTGCGGAAATAGTATGGTTTATCCTCGTCATCAAATGAAGAATAATAATTGTTAAGAACACGGGTCTTAACACCGAAGTCATTGTTTGCCTCGTACCATGCATAAATTACTATTTCGTTCTTACCATCGATACTAAAATCTCTCTCATAAGGAACAGTCATTGTGATTTGGTAATCATGGATATCCTGAATGTTGAGCGCCTGAAGTTCATCGTATGTAAGGCCTTCTCTGATGTCAACATAGTGATCACCATTGAAGCTAAAGCCCTTGAATGTGTAAGGATAAACGGGAGTACCGTTAGCTACGAGAGTAGCACCTACGCTAGCAACCATCACTTGATCTTGCTCGTAAGTACCAATGTTGAACGCTGAGATGAATGGTTGCCCCCAGCCTGATACGGGCTTAGCAACAATCTTCACGTTGCGCACAGGAGTACTGAACAGGTAAGGTTGGGCAACGCTCTCTGAATCCTTATAACCAGCCTTTGTGCAATAAGCAACTACGCGGATGCTAACACCTGGATATAACTTATCCTTAACCATGTCCTCAAGAGTTTGGTTACCCAGTGTGAGGGTGCTCCAGTCGAGAGCTTTACTTGCACCTGTGAAGTTGCCAGATATTGAAGTTGATGCCTGATGACCATCCATATCATAGAAGTAGATAGTGTAATGTGTAGTAACACCAACCTCTTCATTATCGTTAAAGATAGTGATGGGATTGGGACGGTCGGTGGGTTGGTGGCTGTCGTAAGAGCGATCGGTAGGAGTAATGCGAGGAGCAACGAGC
>JAGHTV010000060.1 GCA_018065165.1 Candidatus Sodaliphilus fimicaballi
TTTGTCAAGAAATTATTCTAATTATTTTAATTTCTGTAAATCAATGGTATAGGAGGAAGAAATAAAAAAGCCTCGCTACGGGTGTAGCAAGGCTTGATACGGGTTAGCGACGATGTTGTCGCCATATATCTCAAGTGTAGAGATTAGTCTTTTTTCTTCTTGTGGAAGTCGGCATTGTACATTGCGTCGATGAGCGGAGCATATCGCTTGTTGATAACAGAGCGACGCACCTTGAGGGTGTTGGTCAACTCACCTGTTGACATTGAGAAGTCGCGAGGCAAAATGACGAACTTCTTGATTTGCTCATATGATGCCATGTCCTTCTGGTAGTCGTTGATGCGACCTTCAAGCATCTTATGGAGTTGTGCATTGTTAACCAACTCTGTTATGTCTTTGTACTCAATCTTGTTCTTTTGAGCAAAAGCCTTGATTTCGTCAAAGTTGGGGACGATAAGAGCCGAAACATACTTGCGGCAGTCGCCTATGATAACAACCTGCTCTATATACTTGTCTTGTGTAAGAAGTGTCTCAAGTACCTGGGGAGCGATATACTTACCGTTGCTGGTCTTGAACAAGTCCTTAATGCGGTCGGTAAGAGCAATTTGTCCCTTCTCGTTAATCTCGCCACAGTCGCCGGTGTGCAACCATCCGTCAGGCTCAAGAACACGGGCAGTCTCCTCGGGTTTATTAAAGTAACCTTGCATCACCATCTTGCTACGAACAAGGATTTCGTTATTCTCTCCTATCTTGACCTCCCAACCAGGAATACAAGTACCTACAGTTCCCAGACTCCAGCCTTCGTCCTCATAACAGCTAACGGTTGCTGTTGTCTCGCTAAGGCCGTAGCCCACAACAATATTGATACCTACTGTGTGCAGGAACTCGGTAATACGGTCGCTCATCATCGCACCTGCCACAGGGAAGAGGTTGTGATTCTCAATACCCACGGCTGCACGCACCTTCTTGAACACCTTGTCCTCGAAGAACTGATATTGCTTCTCAATGAGCATGGGCACCTTGCGGCCATTGCGCTTGTACTTGAGGTTGCGAGTGCGACCCACTGCAAGAGCACGCTTGATGAGCACCTTGAGCACGGGAGAAGCCGAGTTGAAGTTGTCGTTGACTGCTGTATATACCTTTTCCCAGAAACGGGGAACGCTACACATACAAGTGGGCTTAATCTCAGACACTGCAGTAGCGATATCCTTGGGGTTGAGGTTGATGGCCACACGCACACCATTGGTAAGGCAATACATGGTCCAACCCAACTCGAAGATATGGCTAAATGGCAAGAAACTGAGAGAGAGGTCGGTCTCATCGTTTACATAGATGCGCTGACCATGGGCCCACATACACGCATTGAAGTTGCTGTGATCGAGCATTACGCCCTTGGGCTCGCCTGTTGTACCCGATGTATAGATGAGATACATGAGGTCGTCTTCAACGCCATCTTCCTCGCGTTGCTTAAGAGCGGCCAGTTGCTCGTCGCTCAAGTTGTCGCCCGTAGCCAGGAACTGCTCCCAAGACAGGGTCTTGTCATCGTCGGCAGCAATATTTACTGTAGAATTGATAGTAACCACCTGCTTGAGTGCGGGGCACTTGGCAAATAGAGTGCGAGACATCTCATAGTGGTTCTGGTCGCCAGTAAAGAGCAGCGTAGCACCCGAGTCGTTGATGATGTGTGCAGCCTCATCTACACTACTGGTAGCATAAATGGGCACTGGCACTGCACGGTTGCTAAACGCGCCAAAGTGAGTGATAAGTATCTCGGGGCAATTTTGAGTAAACAGGCAGAAGCGGTCATGCTCTTGCATGCCAAAGTTGAACATCGCCTTAGCGCAACGGTCAATCAAACTCTTGAAACCATTCCAAGACAACGATGTCCATTCCATTGTCTTGTAGTCACGGTAACGGAGTGCTTCACGATTGCCATACTTGGCAACGTTGCGAGGTATTAATTGTACAAATTTGTTCATAATCTTGAAATTAATGATACAAAATTAATGAAATAAAAGCAAAAAAGACAAAATCAGTCCCCCAAAACGCATTATACGCTTTAGTATTAACAACAATTCCATATAAAACGAATACTTTTACACATTTTAAGACGACGCTTTACCAGCCGTAACTGATTATCTCGCGCAGATTACGGGCAGAACCCGAAGCGGACGCTGCGGGTACAGTGAATCGCTACGCTATCACTTGCGTTTTTCTCGACCTAAAAGGCCGAGCACACTGTAGTTTGCGTTTGCGTTTGTGTTTTTCGTTAAAAATTCGTATCTTTGCAGTTTGAGTAAAAACAATCGCAAAACCAATAATGGCAGAGGAAAACATTCAGAATATAGAACAGCCACAAAACGGCTTTGACAGCGGTGGCTATGACAAGCTCACAACCCTCAAACCGCGCGACCATGTGCGTCAGCGTCCGGGCATGTACATCGGCAAGTTGGGCGATGGTTCACAGGCCGACGATGGTATCTATGTCCTTATCAAGGAGGTTGTAGACAACAGTATCGATGAGTTCAACACAGGTTATGCTAAACCTCGCATCGACATCGACATTGAGGGTCGCACAGTTACCATACGCGACTATGGCCGCGGCATACCCCTTGACCAGGTAAAGGATGCATCGAGCAAGATGAATACTGGTGGCAAGTATGACACCAGCAACTACAAGCGCTCGGTGGGCCTTAATGGTGTGGGTATCAAGGCTGTTAACTTCTTGTCAACATCGTTCTACATTCGCTCGGTACGTGCAGGACAGGCTGCAGCTGTCGAGTATGCCGAGGGCCTTGTAGTGAACGAGACTGGTGTTATCGCTGCCCAGGAAGGCGAGGAAAATGGCACAATGGTGCGTTTCACGCCCGACCCAACCATCTTCAAGGAGGATTATCAGTTCCAGGAAGAGATCATCGAGGCTATGGTCAAGAATTATTCTTACCTCAACATTGGCCTCAGCCTCTATCTCAATGGTCGCAAGTATCACTCTCGCTATGGTCTGCTCGACCTGGTGAAGGATAACATGACCAATGAGCCTCTGTATCCACTCATGCGATTTGTTGATAACGACATTGAGGTTGTTATCACACACGCCAATCAGGTAGGCGAGGAGTTTTACTCGTTTGTCAACAGTCAGCACACTACACAGGGCGGTACCCACCAGAGTGCATTCCGTGAGGCAATCTCTCGCACTATCAAAGAGTATTATCAAAAGAACTTTGAGTATAGCGACATTCGCAATGGCATTGTAGCCGCCATCAGCATCAAGGTTGAGGAACCAGTGTTTGAGTCACAGACCAAGATTAAGCTGGGTAGTACCGTGATGTGGAAGGACGGTCCCACAATATACAAGTTCATCAATGACTTCATCAAGAAGCAACTCGATGACTACCTGCACAAGACCCCTGCAACGAGCGACATCATGCTCAAGAAGATACAAGATAGCGAACGCCAACGCAAGGCCATTGCCGGCGTGACCAAGCAGGTGCGTGAGCGTGCCAAGAAAGCTGCCCTGCACAACGACAAGTTGCGTGACTGTCGCGTACACTTCAGCGATGCTCGTGCACCTAAGGGATATGACTATGACCGCCGCGACGACTCGTGCATCTTCATCACCGAGGGACTCTCGGCGAGCGGTTCTATCACCAAGATACGCGACGTGGAGACACAGGCTGTGTTCTCGCTGCGCGGTAAACCCCTCAACACATTTGGCCTCGAGCCCAAGAAGGTTTATACCAACGAGGAGTTTGCCCTGCTGCAGGCTGCTCTCGACATTGACGACGGCATTGACGGACTGCGCTACAACAAGGTCATCATCGCCACCGATGCCGATGTCGATGGTATGCACATACGCCTACTGATGCTCACCTACTTCCTGCAGTTCTACCCTGAACTCGTGAAGACAGGTCACTTGTACATCTTGCAGACTCCCCTATTCCGCGTGCTCAACAAGAAAGAGGCCAAACGCAAGGCACACAAGTCAACCAAGAAGAAAGCCGAGGAGCAGCGCGTAGAGACCTACTACTGCTACACCGACGAGGAGCGTATCGACGCAATCAACAAGTTGGGCGAGAATGCCGAAATCACACGATTCAAAGGTCTTGGTGAGATTTCGCCTGAGGAGTTCAAGGACTTCATTGGTCCCGATATGCGTCTCGACCGCGTATCGCTACGCAAAGAAGACTCGGTTAAGGATATGCTCGCATTCTTCATGGGCAAGAACACCATGGAGCGTCAAAACTTCATCATCGACAACCTGGTAATCGAGGACGATGAAGCCATCACAATCCACTGATACCACCCGAGAGCCCCGCATTGCGCTATTTGCCGGCTCGTTTGACCCGTTCACGCTGGGCCACGAGAACATTGTGCTCCGTGGACTGGAGATTTTCGACAAAGTAATCGTGGGCATAGGCATCAACCCCGACAAGCACCCCATGATGAGTGCCGAGGCTCGCAAGCAGTGGATTGAGGCCGTCTTTGCCGATGAACCACGCGTCAAGGTAATTGCCTACGAAGGCTACACCGTAGATGCTGCCCGTGTACATGGAGCGAAGTTCCTGTTGCGTGGCGTGCGCACAGCGTCCGACTTCGAATATGAGAAGCATATCGCCGGTGTCAATCGTCGTCTTGCAGGCATCGAGACAGTGCTTATCAACACTCTACCTGAGCTTGAACACATCAGTTCATCGCTGGTGCGTGAGCGCCTCGCAGCAGGGCAAGACATCAGCGACCTGGTACCAGCCACCGCTCCCATCAACTTGCTATAATACAACAACTGCCCCCCAGCGTGTAGGGACGATACTCCTGTATCGTCCGCAGCGGCCGCAGGACGCTATTATTAACGCGTGTATTACGCTCGTAGAGTGTGCGGACGACACGGGAGTATGAAGTGAACCCAAAAAGTTGGACATAACAAAAGAGTTATGTTTTATTCAGTAGAAGAAAAACTCAAGGCTATTAGGATGGTGGAACGAGGCAACTCTGTGAGGCACGTTTCTGATAGTCTTCATCTCGGTCACCACCAGTTGTATGAATGGATTGCATCATACCGTTTGAAAGGAGTAAAGGGATTAGAAAAGACCCCCGTGGTTCGTATTACTTATGAAAAAAAATGCGAAATAGTTCGTGAATATCAAAAAAGCGAACTATCTTTGCCGGAGATAGCCGCAAAATACGGAGTTTCTACGTGCGCCATAAGCAAATGGGTGCGTAAGGCTGCCAACCAAGGTTTGCAGTCGCTAACCTCCAAACGTGGCGGTGCCAAGTCCAAACCAACAGAGTGCAGACACATGAAGAATGTCCCGAATACAGACCTGGAGAAAGAGAACAAGCGTCTTCGTGAAGAGAACGAGCGTCTGAAAATAGAGGTTCTGTTGCTAAAAAAAGTGAAAGCCTTAGTAGAAGAGAGGGAAGCCCGAAACAGAAAGATTGGGCGTGCGTCATCGAAGAGCTAAGGCGTGACAATAACCAACCGCTTGGCATACTTCTTGATGTCAAGCAGATGGCGCGAAGCACATTCTACTACCATATATCCAGGATGAAAGATCCTGACAAGTATGCGGTAGCCAGGTCTCTGGTAGCCAAAGTATATCGCGACCACAAAGGGCGATATGGTTATAGGAGGATTACATACGAGCTGAGGAACAATTACTCGATACAACTGAACCACAAGACAGT
The DNA here is from genome assembly GCA_018065165.1 of Candidatus Sodaliphilus fimicaballi. GTDB lineage: Bacteria > Bacteroidota > Bacteroidia > Bacteroidales > Muribaculaceae > Sodaliphilus > Sodaliphilus fimicaballi. The sequence continues at coordinate 5,680 of JAGHTV010000060.1, forward strand.
TAAGAAACTTATGGACGAATTGGGTCTGAAGGCAAAAGCCAAGAAGGTCCGCTACCGTTCGTATAGGGGCGAGGTAGGAACAACAGCGCCAAATATCGTGAACCGAAACTTCCGCTGTGACCGTCCGTTCCATAAGGCAGCCACTGATGTGTCACAGATAACAATTGGCGGAGAAAAACTTTACCTGTCTGCCGTTCAGGATATGTTCAACGGAGAAATACTAGCGTATTCGCTCTCTGACACACCTAACCTCAAGATGGTAATGGACATGTTGCATGTTATGTACAAGAACGTCGAATCTCATGCCGGTATGACCCTGCACTCGGACCAAGGTTGGCACTATCAGCATAGAGCATACCGCAAGAGTCTGGAGAGGCATAGCATCATCCAGAGCATGTCAAGGAAAGGGAACTGCCTTGACAATGCAATGATGGAGAACTTTTTCGGCGCGATGAAGAAGGAACTGCTTTACCGTACCAAATACGATTCAATGTCAGCCTTCAAGAAAGACTTGATGGAGTACATCGATTACTATAACAAGAAAAGGATAAAGTTGAGGCTTAACGGGCTAAGTCCTGTACAGTATAGGATGGCTCGTAATATATAACAATAATTATTAACCCGTCCAACTTTTCGGGTTCACTTCAGTAT
>JAGHTV010000032.1 GCA_018065165.1 Candidatus Sodaliphilus fimicaballi
ACGCCTCAGCGTGTTCTTGTCCATCACCTCCACCTTGTTAGAGCAGTTGTTCACTGCATAGATGCGGTTGCCATATATGCCCAGGTCGTTGCCCACATCGCCCATTTCCTTGGGTACATCGGGATTGGCCTTGGCATACATGTTGCGGGTGTAAGTGCCTGTAGTATAGTCGTAGAAGTCGAGTGTTGCCTTGTTGCTGCCCATGTTGCCCTCGTTGAGCACATAGAAACCGCGCACGCTGGTAAACTCTGGACGTGACACATCTACCTCCTCGGGGATAAAGATTATATCCTCGTTGCGACAACTGGCAACCACTATGGCCAGTGCGGCCAGTAATATGTAAGTGAGTTGTTTCATTGCTTTTAGATGTCGATTTTGAGGATAAACTTAAAGTTGCGTCCAGGCATGGGGTAGTTCTGAATCACATCGTAGTACTGGTTCAGTAGGTTGTTGACCTCGCCTGTGAGCTTGATGCGAGCCTTGCCCCAGTTGAATGAGTAGTTGGCCGATATGTCGTGGGTGTACCATGGTTGCTCATGGTTGGCGGGGATATTGCTGCTGGTGTGGTAGCGTTCGCCCACGTATATGAAGCTATAGTTGAGTTCTACCACATCGCGCCATGCAGCATGCACTACGGCACTACCGCTGTTCCAGGGGATGTAGGCGATTTGTCCCTTATAGGTGCCACCGTCGCCATAGTCATCGGGCTTGCTGTAGTCCTGCGCACGCTGGTAGGTGTAAGTCAGGTTGAGGTCCACTCGCACATCTTGCATGGGACGGACGCTGGTGCGGGCACTGACGTCGATGCCACGTATCTTCACTTTGCCTATGTTCATCATCATCCAGCGATATTGGCCTGTACCCTTGGGCACAGCGATAATTTTGTCGGTAACATAGTTGTAGTAAGCGTCGGCACTCATCTTGAAGCCAGCAAAGAAACCACGGTCGGGCAAGATGTTGTAGCGCACACCTATGTCATACTGGTCGACATACTCGGGACGCAGTGTCACATTGCCAATGTCGGTATAATACAGGTCGTTGAAAGTGGGCATGCGGAATATGCGCTTGTAGAACGCCCTGAAGTTGAGGTCGTGTTCGATCCACGGAGCATAGCTGATGAATGCTGCTGGGGTGAAGCGGTGAAGCCACTGACTGTGGTGGGCCACAGTCTGGCCCGCGTTGCGTGACTCATGCTGGTCGTTGACCATAGTGTAGAGAATGCTGGCTTGGGCCTTGAATTGCATGATGGTGTAAGCCGTGGCAAGTGCTGCAAGGCCAGTGTGGCGGGTGGGGTAGGAGAAGTTTGCTAGCGTTGAGTTAAGGTAGTTCCACTTATAGTCGACGCTCAGGTTTACATCCCAGTCGCGTATGATTGTAAACTTGTTGGCACTCGACAGGTACACTTCGTCTTGCCAGAACTTGTTGTCTATGAGCATGAGTGTAGTGTCGGGATTGACATAGTGCATGAAGTCGCGGGCATACTTGGCGTTGAATTGTGTCTCATATCGCTCGCTCATCTTCTTTTGCCAGCTGCCCTGAGTAAAGAAGTTGCGGTCCCACTGGCGTTGCGAGTTCTTCCACACATTGTTGACGATGGCACCGGGTATGCCTCGCTCGCTGTCGTAGTAGTAGAACTTGGCGTTCCAGCGGCCATCGGGCATTACGCCAAACAGGGCACCCTCAACGCGCCATGCCTGTACATCGCCATTCTTGCGCACAGCAGTTGTGTCCCACGCTAGTGTGCCGTCGCTGAACTTCTTGCGGTAGCGGAAGTGGTATTGTCCTGTAGCATAGGTATACTCGGCATTGAGCGTCATGCTCATGCTGCGGTTCAACTTGTGCCCCCAGCGCAGGCTAGGGTTGGCAAGGCCAAACGACCCTGTGCGCATCGTGAAGTTGAAGTTATCGCGTTTGCCAGGCTCAAACTTGGGCTTGCGTGTGCGCAGGTAGATGGTGCCAGCGCTGCCAAAGTCGCGGGCGGGCTGGAAGATGTCGCTCTTCTGGCCGTTGTACAGCGAGATTTCCTCAATGTTGTCGAGTGAGAATTTGCCTAGGTCAATCTGACCATTCTGTGCATTGCCCAGCTGTATGCCGTCATAGAACACGCCCATGTGGTTGGTTCCCATTGAGCGTATGTCCACCGTCTTGATGCCGCCCACACCGCCGTAGTCCTTGATTTGCACGCCGCTGAAGTAGCGTATCGCGTCGGCCACGCTGTGACTGTTGAGACCCTCAAGGTTCTTGCCGCTCAGCACCTGGGCAGGGATGACCTCGGCATAAGGCTTACGGCCATACACCACCACATTGTCAAGATACTGCATGGAGTCGAGCTTGCTGTGGTGACGGGTGGCAACAGAGTCAGCGTCGAGCGCCATTGCCGCCTGACACAGTGCCATTATCATCAAGAGAAGTGTAGTAAGTCGTCGCATTGCTCTAAAATACCGAAAGCCTTGAAACTCATATCTTTGTTATGGCAATAGGCAGGTTTTCTGGCTCGTTCGTCCGTGTGTTTTGGTGGTAACGCCTTCCCATCTAGGATCGACAGTGGCATGACCATGGACCGTATTGCCTGCATGATTTCGTCGTCCTCAAAGATGAAAAATAATTATTGAAATTATTTCACTCTCAGGCCATCAATTTCATGCACATACTGCGGCAATACCATGAGAACTCACAGCAGCGGTGTCTGCTCGGGATTCACACCCGATTCCCTTTTACCCCGGCACTTTAGTTATGCCAAGCACCCATTGCGGTGCAAAATTACAAATAATCTCTAACCCTCACAAGCAATTCACTGTTAAATCACAGCAATGCACCCTTGCGCTGATTGCACCAGCTATACTCACGTCTGGCAAGTGCCAAATCAAAAAAGTGTGATTTTGTTGAATCTTTCGTTAAAACGCACAACAAGTGTTTGCTCTTATTGTAGCTTATATGGGGAGTCAACTGTTCTTTTGATTCATGTATTCGCGCGCCTGTGTTATTTCATATCCGCCGTACATCATCAGCATGATGCACATGCTCCCCAGGATGTAGTGGATGTTCTCAATCAAGCCGTTGAGGACGGGCGAACCGGTTGTGACTGTAATGATTTCGATGGGCGAGGGGAGCAGGTAGGCAATGATCATGAGGACACACCCCATTACCATGCCTGCTGCAAAGGCTATCTTGGCGCGCATGCGCAACTGGGCCATCTGACGTTCCTGGTATTCCTTAACCATGTCCACGGCGTCCATGCGTCGCTCCAGGTCGGCAATGATGTCGCGTCCGTTGCCGGTCTCGGGGTTGTAGTCCCGTAGCATGTTGTCGAGTTGGTTGTCGTTTATCATCGTTTTATCCTCCTTTTCAGTTCTTCGCGCCCTCGCTGGAGCTGTTTTTTTACCGCTGCCTCGCTGCAGCCAGTTATTTGTGTTATTTCGTTGATTTTGAAGCCTTCGATGTAGTGCAGCACTATTGCCGTGCGCTCGCTGTGGGGCAGTGCGGCGAGTGCGCGGTGCAGTTCTTCGCCGACAAATGTGGAGTCGGCCTCCTGCCCGCCTGTGATGTGCCTTGCCTGCTCAATGGGTTGTGTTGCCTCGCGCTGTCGTTTCTTGCGGTGGTTGATGAAGGTGTTGTAGGCGATGCGCCTTATCCATGCCGCGAAGTGCTCGCGCTCGTCATATCGGTCAAGCGCAATGTAGGCCTTGATGAGGGTTTCCTGGGCGATGTCGCCGGCATCGTCGCGGTTACCGCAGCACAGGGCAAGCAGGAAACGCATCAGTGCTCCCTGCTCACGCTTTACATGCCCTATGAACTGCTCGCGGGTCATCATCCTTTGTCAATCATCGAGTTGATTGAGTATTTTCTTGCTTGAGTTGTAGCCTATGAACAGTGACACACCCACTGCCAGCGAGGGTATTCCGAAGACGAGCCCCATTGCGTAGATGTCTTCCTTGGTGATGCCCATGCAGCCTACAACCACGAGTGCGATAAAGGTTGCTGTGGAAAAGATGGTGAGGATGCTTGCTGCGATGAGTTCATAGTGCATCTTCATGATGATGCGTTCCTTGAGCGGTTTCTGGGGCGGGGTGAGGCTCTTGATGATGTCCTGCACGTCGATGTTGCCGTTTTTCTCGATGACTGCCATGGCAATCTCGTTGCGCTTGTCGACCTCGTGTCTTTTTTTGCGCATTGTCATATACACTGTTGTGATGGGCAGCACTACACATATTCCCAGTGTTACCAGAGATTCCATTATTTCTTGTACTAACCAATAGATATTGTTCATAATTCCATTTGTTTTATTTGTGATACATCAGTTGTTGTTCTCTTTTTTGAACTCGGGTTCATATATATAACAACCAGGTGCCGCAAAAGGTGACATGAAATGATAAATATTTAGCAAAAAATCAGGTGTGTGTAAAAAATAGTTTTTATTTGATTAAATTAACTGCGGCGACATCGTTAACGATGCCGCCGCAGTGCTATGCAATGTGATTGTAATTAAATCATGTGTTTGGGTTGAAAGTGTTATTCGCCCACGAGTTGAGTCTCCTCGTTCAAGACGCCTGCAAGAGCCATCTCGTTCTTGTTGCCAACCATGAGGCTCTGATACTCGCGCAGACCTGTACCGGCGGGAATCAGGTGACCGCTGATTACGTTCTCCTTCATGCCCTCGAGGTAGTCAACCTTACCGCGGATAGCAGCCTCGTTGAGCACCTTGGTAGTCTCCTGGAATGATGCAGCACTTACGAAGCTTGAAGTTTGCAGTGCAGCACGGGTGATACCTTGCAGGATTTGCTCGCTGGTAGCGGGAACTGCTTCGCGCACCTTGATGAGCTTGAGGTCACGACGCTTGAGTGCTGAGTTCATGTCGCGCAGCTTGCGGGCTGTGATGACCTGACCGCGTTGTACATCGGTAGAGTCGCCCTCATCGATGACGATCTTCTTGCCCCAGATGCGGTCGTTCTCCTCCATGAAGTCGCGCTTGTCAACGATTTGCTGCTCGAGGAAGCGAGTATCGCCTGGATCGAGGATGCACACCTTGCGCATCATCTGGCGAACGATTACCTCAAAGTGCTTGTCGTTGATCTTCACACCCTGTGAACGGTATACGTCCTGTACCTCGTTAACGATGTAGTCTTGTACCGCTGTGGGACCCTTAATGCGAAGGATGTCGGCGGGAGTGATTGCACCGTCAGAGAGGGGAGTACCTGCACGTACATAGTCGTTCTCTTGTACGAGAATCTGCTTTGACATGGGCACGAGGTACTTCTTGATTTCGCCAATGCGGCTAGTTACCACGATCTCGCGGTTACCACGCTTGATGCGACCAAATGTTACCTCACCGTCGATCTCACTTACGATAGCGGGGTTAGACGGGTTGCGTGCCTCAAAGAGCTCGGTTACACGGGGAAGACCACCGGTGATATCACCAGCACCACCACCCGATGCACGTGGAATCTTAACGAAGATTTCACCAGGAGTGAGCTCTACGCCCTCTTCCTTGATGAGGTGTGCACCCACAGGAAGTGAATATGTCTTAACCAGCTCGCCCTCGTCGTTGAACAATTGTGCCTCGGGGATGCGAGTGTGGTCCTTGCTCTCGATGATGATGCGCTCACTGTTGCCCGATGTATCGTCGGTCTCGGTAAGGAATGTTACGCCCTCAACAAGGTTGTTGAACTTGAGCTTACCACCAACCTCACTGATGATTACAGCGTTGAAGGGGTCCCATTCGCAAATCAAGTCGCCCTTCTTAACCATGTCACCGCTCTTGAAGTAGAGCTTAGAACCATAGGTGATGTTGGCGCTTGTGAGAGCCATCTTAGTATTAGCGTCGACGATTGAAAGCTCGCCCATGCGGCCGATAACGATATCAACGCCATCCTTATCCTTAACGGTGCGGAGCTCTTCAATCTCGAGACGACCGTCATACTTACTTACCATGCTGCTTACTGCTGCAATGTTACTTGCAACACCACCGACGTGGAATGTACGCAGTGTGAGCTGAGTACCAGGCTCACCAATTGACTGAGCAGCGATAACGCCTACAGCCTCGCCCTTCTGTACCATGCGTTGTGACGACAGGTTGCGGCCGTAGCACTTAGCACATACACCGCGGCGTGCCTCACAAGTGAGGACTGAACGTATCTCGACTGACTCGATGGGTGATGCCTCGATGCGTGCAGCAGCTGCATCGGTGATTTCGTCGCCCGATTGAACGATAATCTCACCTGTTGTGGGATCTACTACATCGTGTACCGATACGCGACCCACGATACGCTCTGACAAGGTTGCAACAACATTATCGTTTTGCTTAACCTCCTTGCATACGAGACCACGCAGTGTACCACAGTCATGCTCATTGATGATCACGTCGTGAGCAACGTCGACAAGACGACGAGTCAGGTAACCTGCATCGGCAGTCTTCAACGCTGTATCGGCAAGACCCTTACGAGCACCGTGGGTTGAGATGAAGTACTCAAGCACGCTCAGACCCTCCTTGAAGTTGGCAAGGATAGGATTCTCGATGGTTTGGTGACCACCCTCAACACCTGACTTCTGGGGCTTGGCCATAAGACCACGCATACCAGAGAGCTGACGAATCTGGTCCTTACTACCACGGGCACCTGAGTCGGGCATCATGTATACTGAGTTGAAGCCCTGGTTGTCCTCGCTGATGGTCTCCATCAGTGTCTTGGTCAGGCGCTCGTTAACCTTAGTCCAGATGTCGATGACCTGGTTGTAACGCTCGTTGTTGGTGATGAAGCCCATGTTGTAGTTGTTCATCACTTGTTCTACCTGAGCATCACCCTCGGCAATGTACTCGGCTTTCTCTTCAGGAACGAGCACGTCGAGCAGGTTGAATGACAGACCGCCCTTGAACGCCATGAGGTAACCCATGTTC
>JAGHTV010000419.1 GCA_018065165.1 Candidatus Sodaliphilus fimicaballi
ACTTGCAGGACACTTACAAGGTGATGCTGTCATCGGGCTTGCTTACCGTCAATGGTGGTGTGCGTGTGTCGCACTGGGACTTCAACAAGGAGACAATCGTATCGCCCCGCTTCAGCCTGGGATGGGTGCCCGAGCGCAACAACCGCCTGTCGCTGCGATTGGCTGGTGGCATGTATTATCAGGCACCGTTCTACAAGGAGTATCGTTACGAAGTATATGGCAACGAGGGCAATGCCTGGATTGCACTCAACGACAAGATTAAGTCGCAACGCAGCATCCACGCCATCGTGGGTGGCGATTACACGTTCCGTGCACTCAATCGTCCGTTCAAGTTCACCACCGAGGCCTACTACAAGAACCTCTCTAATCTCATCCCCTACGAGGTCGATAACCTCAAGGTGTCTTACTCGGGCAAGAATGCCAGCAACGGTTATGTTGCAGGTCTTGACATGAAGATTTTCGGTCAGTTTGTCGAGGGAACCGACTCTTGGATAAGTTTCTCACTCATGAAGACCCAGGAGAACCTCAACGGTGTTAAGGTGCCTCGTCCCACCGACCAGCGTTACAGCATCGCGCTGTTCTTTACCGACTACTTCCCCAAGTGGCCACGCCTCAAGTTCAGCCTCAAGGGCGTTTTGAGCGATGGTCTGCCCACTACAGCTCCCTTGATGACACGCGACAGGGGCTACTTCCGTCAGCCCGCCTACAAGCGTCTGGATGTGGGGCTGAGCTATCAACTCGTGGGTGGCCAGTACAAGCCTCGCACTGGCATCTTGAGCCACTTCAAGGATATGTGGCTGGGTGTGGATGTATTTAACCTGTTTGACATCTCTAATGTGAGCGGCTACTATTGGGTTACCGATGTCAACAACCTGCAATATGCAGTGCCCAACTACCTTACCCGTCGCCAAATCAACGCGCGACTCTCAATAAAGTGGTAAAAAACTTGGGGCTTTTCTTGCTACTTGTTACAAAATAATGTAACTTTGTAAGGATAAAAATAAATTTACTTACACATAAAAACTAATAAAACTACAACAACATGGCAAAACCTTATGTAATAGGTATAGACATGGGCGGTACTAACACTGCCTTTGGTCTGGTTGACGCTCGCGGCAACGTTATTGCAAGTGATTCAATCAAAACTGGTAAGCACTCTGTTTTCGCTGACTACGTTGACGAACTCCACGAGGCTGTAAAGCGTCTCATCGAGAACAACGATGCTGAGGGTAAGGTAAACGGTATCGGTATCGGTGCCCCCAACGGCAACTACTATACAGGTATGATCGAGGGTGCTCCCAACCTTCCTTGGCCCAGCCCCATACCCCTGGCTAAGACTATCACTGAGAAGTTTGGCATTCCTTGCCTCGTAACTAACGATGCTAACGCAGCTGGTGTAGGTGAGATGACCTATGGTGCTGCTCGTGGTATGAAGGACTTCATCATGATCACTCTGGGTACAGGTGTAGGTAGCGGTATCGTTATCAATGGCCAGATGGTTTATGGTAACGACGGTTTCGCTGGCGAGCTTGGTCATGTTATCATGAAGCGCAGCAACGGTCGCATGTGCGGTTGCGGTCGCACTGGCTGTCTCGAGGCTTACTGCTCGGCAACAGGTGTTGCTCGCACTGCTCGCGAGTTCCTTGAGATTCGCAAGGAAGACTCTAAGCTCCGTGCTCTCGAGGTTTCTTCTATTACATCTAAGGATGTTTACGATGCTGCTGTAGCTGGCGACCAGCTGGCAAAGGAAATCTTTGACTACACTGGTACTATCCTGGGCGAGGCTCTCGCTGACTTCACTGCATTCTCAGCTCCCGAGGCATTCGTGATTTTCGGTGGTCTGGCTAAGAGTGGTGACCTCATCATGAAGCCCATCAAGGAAGCGTTTGACAAGAATGTACTGCCCTTGTG
>JAGHTV010000556.1 GCA_018065165.1 Candidatus Sodaliphilus fimicaballi
GCTTGCAGCGAAGTCAACGGGAACACACACGCCCAGTGCCATAGTCTTGTGGTCGGGCACGATGAAGGGGTTAAGGTTGTTCTCTAGGCTTGTTGTGCTGCCGGTATTCCAGTCCTTAGCCATGTTGAAGTACTTGAGCAGGTCGCTGTAGTGTACATAGCAATGGAAACCACTTGCATTGTTGCCATAGAGCTGACCACCCAGGGTAAGGTTAGACAGGCGGGGAAGCATGGTGAGAGACTTAAGGCTGGTTGCGCCATAGAATGCAAAGTCGTCAACCTTAGTAACAGAAGCGGGAACAACGAGAGTGGTGATGCCCGAGCCCTCAAATGCCAAACTGCCTATAGTCTTAAGGCCTGTCATATATGTGGTGTTAAGCGTCTTAATGCCTGTAGCATTACGGAAACAGCCATAGTCTATCTCGGTAATGAGATAAGATTTGTCAACGCCATAATACTGGTTTCTCTCATATCCCGATGAAGCGAAAGCAGTGGCTGTAGCGATGTTGGGGTGATAGACATACTTAGCAGTACCAGCATAGGTCTTACCGTCTACTGTCACGGGGGTGCTGTCAATAATAGTCATGTGATAAGCCGACTGGTGACGGTCGCTCATCTTGCCATAGGTGAAGTCGTAGGCACCGTTCTTGAGAGCAAGGTTCTTCCAACCTGAATGGCCATAAAATGTATTAATCTTGCCATAAGGCACGTAAACCGAGCAAGTAGAAGGTACACCTGTGAAATCGTATGTGTTACTGGGAGCTGCGCCAGCCATTGTGTTGATGACAATCTCATTGAGCGCCTTTGCACCCTTGGCAAAGTTTGAACCCACTGAGTTACAACTGCTGGGAAATGAGAAGTTTGGTGATGCTTGAGCCGGCAAATGCCGATGCACCCAGTGTTTTGAAACCATAAGGCAGCACGATCTCGCCGCTGAGTGAAGAGTTTTCAAATGCGCTGGTGGCGATGAAAGTGAGCTCGGCACCCCAGGTGACTGATTCCAGTTTCTTGCAGTTTTTAAATGCGTTCGGGGCAATGTATTGCAGATTGGGCAGAGAGATTGAAGTCACGCTCTCGCCTTCGAATGCACTGGGAGCTACATAGTAGACATTCTTGCATCCATCCACAGGATACTCGGAACCGGGGAACTTGCGGAACGAGTTCTTGCCCAGGCGGGTAACTGCATACTTCTTTTGCTCGCCTTCGATGGTAAATGTAAGATAATCGGGCACCTCTTCAAGAAATCTCTCATGAAAGAAGCCCTTCACGGTCTCAACCTCGCCGTCATAGGTCACGCCACCTATGATTACAGGCTTGTCGCTGATTACCGAGTAAGTGAGTGATCTATCGTATGCCATATAGTCGGCAGCCACGATGTCATATTCGTTGATGCTCTTGAAGTAACTCCACCCGTTCTGCTTGTAAACATCGGCATAGCCATCGGGCACATGGAGATCGGGCAGATAGCCGGGAGAGAATGTTTCGGTCTTGTACACAGGAGGATTCTTTGAGTTGAACGCAAAGCGGTCCATGTTCTTACAACCATAGAATGCAAAGTCACCGATGGTCTTCACCGACGCAGGTAATGAGACAAACGACAGATTAGTGCAGTGTGAAAAAGCCCATGTACCCACCTGGTTGACACCATACCTCAGGAAAACACGCCTAACGTTGGGGTTACCAGCAAATGCATAATCAGCGATATTGTTAACCTGCTCAGGAACAACAAATTCCGGTTGAAGTTTTGTGTTGTTATAAGCAGCAGGCATCCACATGAGCGAATACATGTTCTTGCTATAGAGCACGCCGTCCTTGACCACATAATAAGAGTTGGTTGACGGGATAGTCACTGTGGCAATGTTATTGCTGTTGTAGAACGCACCGCCATAGAAATACTTCAAAGTTGAAGGAAGATCTACCGAGGTGAGTCCTGAACAACCCTCAAAGGCCTTGGAATGTATTGACTCGATGATAGCTTTGCTGAAGTTGACAGCCGTCATTGTCGTATTGCCCGTGAAGGCAAACGGTGCAATGGAAAGCACATCAAGATTCTCGCCGTTGTAAGTGACACTGCGTGGAATCATAACACTTGCATCGCTGCCAGTGTATTTTAAGATACTCGCCGATGTCGTGGTCTCCACAACATATTCAAACTTGCCCGAGGTGAACTTGTCACCCACCTTGGCACCCCATGACGAAACGGTCACGGCAATCATAGCAATTAAAGTCAGTGATTTTTTCATATAG
>JAGHTV010000295.1 GCA_018065165.1 Candidatus Sodaliphilus fimicaballi
TGTTTGTTCACGGCGAGTCTCTCAACGACGACGTTACCAACATTAAGAATGGCGATGTATCGGTATTCCTGCGTTTGGGTAGCGACATCAAGAACAACTACTATGAGTATGAGGTTCCTCTGGAACTTACTCCTCACGGACGCTATAACACTAATAGCTCACAAGACCGTGAGCGCGTATGGCCCAAGAACAACACTATGGATATCGACCTCGATGTCTTCACCGATGTCAAGAAGCATCGCAATGCCGAGAAGTTGCACGGCTCACCCGATGTTTCTTACTACTCTCGCTATGTCGAGCAAGACCCAAATTATCCCAACCATCGCGTCTTCGTTATGGGTAATCCTTCGCTCAGCGATGTGCGTGTGATGATGGTGGGTGTGCGCAATAATGCTCCCACGGCCAAGGACTGTATCGTGTGGACCGATGAGTTGCGTGTTACCGACTTTGACAACGAGGGTGGTTGGGCTGCCAAGGCTAGTGCAACCCTCAACATGAGTGACATCGCTACACTCAATATGGGCTTCCACAAGGAGACCTACGGTTTCGGTGGAGTCAACGAGAGCCTTAGCCAGCGTCGCATGGACAACTACAACCAGTACAACATTGCCGTGCAGGGCGATGCAGGTCGTTTCCTGCCCGAGAAGGCCAAGTTGCATGCTCCCATCTACTACTCTTACAGCAACGAGACAACCATTCCTCAGTACAATCCTCTCGACCAGGATGTACTGCTCGAGGACGCTCTCGACGCGTGCGAGAATCAGCACCAGCGTGACTCTATCAACAACTTTGCCGAGACTAAACGCACTGTTAAGAGTTTCAGCGTGTCTGGCCTTAAGTTCGATGTCAAGAGCAAGAATTCTATGCCTTGGGATCCTGCCAACTTTACCTTCAGTTATTCGTCTAATAGGCAGCATCTCAACGATCCTAACAATGTCTACGAGAATACCAACGACTACCGCGGTAGCTTCCAGTACAGTTGGACTCCTTACATCAAGCCTTTCTCTCCGCTCAAGAAGGCTATCGATGCCAAGAACAAGAACATGAAGTTCTTCCGCGAGTGGGAGTTCCGTTGGTTGCCCACCAGCATCGGTTTCAACACCAATATCTCTCGTTACTACTACGAGCAGCAAACTCGTAACGAGACGGGTATTGATGTCGAGTTGCCTGTCGCTGTGTCTAAGAACTTCTTGTGGGATCGCCAGTTCTCTCTCTCTTGGAACTTTACCAAGTCGTTCAATGTTACATTCAACAGTAACACCTCGGCTCACATCCTCGAACCCATAGGTCAGGTCAACAAGCAACTCTTCCCCGATGAGTATCGCGACTGGCGCGACAGCGTGTGGCGCAGTATTAAGGACCTGGGTACTCCGTGGGCCTACAATCAGTCGTTCACTGCTTCTTACAAGGCTCCGTTCAGTGCTATCCCCATCTTGAGCTTCATCAATGCGTCGGCTACCTACAACGCTACTTACCGTTGGGATCGTGGTACCGTCATCGACAATGTATCGTCGGGCAACACCATTGCCAATCAGTCATCGCTCAGCATTGACTGTCGCCTCAATATGGAGCAGTTCTACAACAAGATTCCTTATTTGCAGAAGGTGAACAAACGCTTCTCAAGTTCGGCAAGTAGCAACACGCTCAAGGACAAGAAGGCTCCCAAGGCTAAGAAGTTCCAGCGTACATTCAAGCTGCACTCCGATAGCGACTCGGTGCTCATCATCAAGCACAACCTCAATGTCAAGAAGATAAAACTTACGGCCACCACGACCGACAACAAGCCGTTTGACATCAAGTACAATGTCAAGGACAACAACAATGTCGAGATTCTCACGACAGGCGACAAGAATATCAAGTTTGTCATCACCGAGGTTCTGGGCGAGGACAAGACTTTCTGGAGCGAGTTTGCACAGTACTCTACTCGCTTGCTCATGAGTTTGCGTAGTGTCAATGTACGCTTCCGCACCACCAACAACCTCTCGTTGCCACATTTCATTCCCGAGATTGGCGACATCTTCGGTCAGAGCACTCACTACGATGTGATGGCTCCGGGTCTCGACTTTGCATTCGGTTTTACTGGCGAGGATTATGTCAACAAGGCCAAGTCTCGCGGATGGTTGCTCGGCGACCAGTCGATGACTACACCTGCACTGTTTGCCCACACCCAAGAGTTCAATGCCGAGGTTCAGTTAGAGCCTGTCAAGGGACTCAAGGTCACTCTCACGGGCAATCGCACCGACAACCGCACATCTCAAATGCAGTTCATGTACGACGACATGGGACGCATCTACTCGGGTAGCTACACCAAGACTCACATGGCCATTGCCACAACATTCTTGAGTCGCGGCAACAGCTCTAACGGCTATAGCAGTAGCGTCTTCAACGACTTCTTGGTCAACATTCCCATTATTGCCGCTCGTTTGCAAAACCAGTATATTGGCACCAAGTATCCCAATCGTGGTTTCATTCGCGGTACAGTCAACGCGGGACAGGAGTTCAATCCCGAGCATGGCGGTGTTAACCCGATGAGTAGCGATGTGCTCATCCCTGCATTCATGGCTGCTTACTCTGGCAAGAACCCGTCTAAGGTTACCCTCAATCCTTTCCCAAGCTTGAAGGAGATACTTCCCAACTGGCGACTTAGCTACGACGGACTGTCAAAGCTCCCATTCTTCAAGAAGTATTTCAAGAGCTTTACCCTTACTCACGCTTACCAGTGTACTTATCAGGTGGGCTCTTACAACTCGTTTACCGATTGGGTTGAACTGGGCAACAGCCTAGGCTTCACTCAAGATGCACTCACAGGCAATGCTATCCCGTCATCGCCCTACAACATCTCGTCGGTAACGATTACCGAGAAGTTTGCTCCGCTCATTGGTATTAACGCTACGCTCAACAATAGTATGACCATCAATTGCGAGTATCGCGACCAGCGTAACCTTACTCTCAATAGTGCTGCCGGACAAATCGTCGAGGCCAATACCACCGCGTTTGTCATCGGTGCTGGTTATAAGATTGCCAACTTCGCCTCTGTACTCAAGATCAAGCGTAAGCAACAGGGTGTGAGCAACGACCTTACCCTCCATTTCGACCTGCAGCTCAACAACAATAATGCACTCATCCGCAAGATTGTTGATAACACTGCACAGGCAACAAGTGGAACACGCACATTCAGCATCAAGTTCACAGCCAACTATCAGATGAGCAAGCGTGTCACTCTGGGAGCATACTTCGACCATCAGGCCAATACGCCTCTCGTCTCTACATCGTCTTACCCAACAACCAATACCAACTACGGCCTCAGCTTCAATATGAGTCTGGCCAAGTAATATATATATAGGTATGAAGGTAGTCGCAGCAGTTATTGAGCACGATGGCAAAATCCTGTGTATGCAACGCGGTCTCACCAAGTACGACTATACATCTTACCACTGGGAGTTTCCCGGTGGTAAGATAGAACCCGGCGAGACTCCCCAGCAAGCACTCCATCGCGAACTGCTCGAGGAGATGAAGCTCAATGTAGAGGTAGGGGAGCACTTGATGACCATCGACCACAGCTATCCCGACTTCGACATCACTCTCATGCTTTATCGCTGCAAGCCTGTAAACCCAACAA
>JAGHTV010000357.1 GCA_018065165.1 Candidatus Sodaliphilus fimicaballi
CAAAACAAGCGCGGTGTTGTTGCATTGACCTACATTTACGGTATTGGTCGTAGCAGCGCTGCTACAATCCTGTTGAAGGCTGGTGTAAGCGAAGACACTAAGGTTAAGGATTGGACCGATGCTGAGGCAGCTAAGGTGCGCGAGGTTATCGGTAACGAGTACAAGGTCGAGGGTGACCTTCGTACAGAAATTCAGATGAACATCAAGCGACTGATGGATATCGGTTGCTATCGTGGTATTCGTCATCGTAACGGTCTTCCCGTTCGTGGCCAGAGCACAAAGAACAACGCTCGTACACGTAAGGGTCGCAAGAAAACAGTTGCAAATAAGAAGAAAGCTACTAAATAATAATTAAGTATGGCAAAAAAGACAGTCGCAGCAAAGAAGAGAGTAGTAAAGGTTGACGGTGTAGGTCAACTTCACGTACATTCTTCTTTCAACAACATCATTGTGTGCCTCGCTAATGGTGAGGGACAAGTTATTTCATGGTCTTCAGCCGGTAAGATGGGCTTCCGTGGTTCTAAGAAGAACACTCCCTACGCAGCTCAGATGGCCGCTCAAGATTGTGCAAAGGTCGCTTACGACCTCGGCCTGCGCAAGGTTAAGGCGTATGTGAAAGGTCCTGGTAACGGACGTGAGTCAGCTATCCGCACTATCCACGGTGCAGGTATCGCAGTAACTGAGATTATCGACGTTACTCCACTTCCTCACAACGGATGCCGTCCTCCCAAGAGAAGAAGAGTATAATACTTTGGCTATATTACATTCGTTAATCTCTTGATTTAATTCATTTTTATTTTTCGCGGATCTCCTAACAGTGATTGGATTGCAATCAACAACGACCTCTCTGCAATCGCGGCTGCACTGTGGCGATTCACACAGAACAAAACTTTAATTATTTAGAAAAACAAAATGGCAAGATATACCGGTCCAAAGACTAAAATTGCTCGCAAGCTTGGTGAACCCATTTTTGGTGAAGATAAGACTTTTGCTAAGAAGAACTATCCTCCCGGACAGCACGGCGCCAACAAGAGAAGAAAACTCTCTGAGTACGGTACACAGCTTCGCGAAAAACAAAAAGCTAAATACACCTATGGCGTTCTCGAGCGTCAATTCCGCAACCTTTTCAAGAAGGCTTCAGCTGCTAAGGGTGTAACTGGTGAAAACCTCCTTCAATTACTCGAGCAGCGTCTCGACAACGTAGTTTACCGTCTGGGTATTGCTCCCACACGTGCAGCTGCGCGTCAGCTCGTTCTGCACCGTCACATCACCGTTGATGGTGGCGTTGTTAACATCGCTTCTTACAATGTAGCTCCCGGTCAGGTAGTTGCTGTTCGCGAGAAGTCTAAGTCTCTCGAGGTTATCCAAGACGCACTTGCAGGTTTCAACCACAGCAAGTACCCCTGGATCGAGTGGGACGAGAATGTTAAGGGTGGTAAGCTTCTCCACCTTCCCCAGCGCGAGGATATTCCTGAAAACATCAAGGAACAATTGATCGTCGAGTTGTATTCTAAACAGTAAAATTTTAACAGTCCATGGCTATTTTAGCATTTCAGAAACCAGACAAGGTGCTCATGCTCGAAGCGGACAGCACCTTTGGCAAGTTCGAGTTCCGTCCTTTGGAGCCCGGTTATGGTGTTACCATTGGTAACGCTCTGCGCCGCATCCTCCTGTCAGGACTCGAAGGCTATGCAATTTGCAATATCCGCATCGATGGTGTTCAACACGAGTTCGCAACTATTCCTGGCGTGAAGGAAGACGTTACTAACGTAATCCTTAACCTCAAGAAGGTTCGCCTCAAAAGAGTTGTTGAAGACACTGAGACCGAGAAGGCTGTTGTTAAGGTTTCGGGCCAGGATGTGTTTAAAGCTGGTGATATCGGTAAGGTTCTTAGTGGTTTCGAGGTTCTCAATCCTGAACTCGTAATTTGCCACGTAGATCCTTCTACTGGTTTCCAGATTGAACTTTCTATTAATAAGGGTAGAGGTTATGTACCTGCTGAGGAGAATGTAAATCCCAACGATCCCATCGATGTGATTGCAATCGACTCAATCTATACTCCCATTATTAATGTGAAACCCTCGGTAGAAAACTACCGTGTGGAACAGAAGACCGACTACGAGAAACTTATACTTGAAATTACAACCGATGGATCAATTCATCCCAAGGAGGCTCTCAAAGAGGCTGCTAAGATTTTGATTCAGCATTTCATGCTCTTTAGTGACGAGAAGATCGCTATCGATGTTGAGCAAGGAAACGGCGTAGAAGAATTTGACGAGGAAGTACTGCATATGCGTCAACTTCTCAAGACTAAGCTCGTTGAGATGGACCTCTCGGTTCGCGCTCTCAACTGCCTCAAGTCTGCCGAGGTTGAAACTCTGGGCGAGCTTGTTGTATTCAACAAGAATGACTTGCTCAAGTTCCGTAATTTCGGTAAAAAGTCCCTTTCTGAGCTCGAAGAGTTGCTCGCAAACCTCGGACTCATGTTTGGCATGGATATTTCAAAGTATAAATTAGAAAAAGAGTAATTAACGATGAGACATAATAAGAAATTCAATCACTTAAGCCGCAAGAAAGCTCACCGCGATGCCATGTTGTCAAACATGACAACTTCTCTTATTCTTCATAAGAGAATCTTCACAACTCTTGCTAAGGCTAAGGCGCTCCGCGTTTACGCTGAGCCCATCATCAACCGCGCTAAAGAGGACACTACTGCTTCTCGCCGTGTTGTTTTCAGCTACCTGCAGAGCAAGGAAGCTGTTACTGAGCTGTTCACCAACATCGCAAACAAGATTGCTGATCGTCCCGGTGGTTACACTCGCATTCTGAAACTTGGCAACCGCCTTGGTGACAACGCTAAGACTTGCTTCATTGAGCTCGTTGACTACAATGAGGCTATGCTCGAGGCTAAGGCTCAAGAGAAGGCAGCTGCTAAGAAGACTACTCGCCGCAGCCGTCGTTCAACCAAGAAGGCTGACGCTCCCGTTGCTGAGGAAGTTAAGGCTGAAGAGTAATTCTACTCACAACTACGATTATCACATAATAGTGATATATGCCAGCATCTCAAGGCACATCGCCTTGAGATGCTTTTTTTATATGTGCCTATGAGATATTTGTATAAAATCGTTTAGTATAAGTTGAGAGTTCACTATCGTCAATGTTTTTTTGAACTTAACCCTGTTTTATCGGATCAGAGGATTTTCCTGGTTGGTGAGACAAGAAAAGGATGGGGAGAATGGGTGCAACATCCCGCTAGGGATGTGATATGGTAGGCAGCCATGTAGGCGT